>JBGSBQ010000005.1:0-23859 GCA_041730475.1 Sphingomonadaceae bacterium | reverse complement strand
GGTGGCCCAGCTCGACAGCAGTGATATCGCCGACCTGGCCACGGCCAATCTGGTGGCCTTGCGCACCCAGGTGATTGCCGCGCTGAGTTCGGACCAGCTGGCGGCGCTGGGCACGGATCCGCTGGGCGGTGCCAACCAGTTCAGTGCACTGTCGACGGCGCAGGTGGCGGCGCTGCGCACGGCGGCGCTGGCCGGCCTGAGCACGCTGCAGCTGGCAGTGCTGACCACGCAGCAAGCCAATGCGCTGGGCTCGCTGCAACTGGCGGCCTTGAGCACGCGCCAGCTGGCGGCGCTGGAGACCGAAGAGTTCGCCGCGCTGCGGTCGGCCGCGCTGGCCGGCCTGCGGACCCAGCACATCGCCAGTCTCAGCAATGCGCAACTGGCGGCGCTCGCCACCGTGCAGGCGGCGGCACTGAACAGCGTGCAGTTGCTGGCCCTGAATTCGGTGCAGCTGACGGCGCTCGGCACCGACGATATCGGCGCCCTGCACCCGGCGGCACTGGCCGGTGCGGCGCGCGCCGGTGGCTGGCTGGCCGGGCTGAATAGCGCCCAACTGGCGGCGCTCAGTACCGCCCAGGCCGCAGCGCTCAGTTCCAGCGCCGTGCTGGCGATCCGCGCGCATGCGATCGCCGGGCTGGAAACGGCGGACCTGCAAGCGCTGTCGACCAGCGTGATTCGCAGCTTGCAGACCGATCAGGTGCTGGCACTGACGACCGATCAGTTTGCGGCGTTGAGCACGCGCCAGGTGGCGGCGCTGGCGCCGGTCGCGCTGGGCGGTGCCGACCAGTTTACGACGGCGCAGATGGCGGCCCTGACGGCTGCGCAGCTGGGGGCGATCAGCACGGCGCTGCTGGTTTCGCTCAGCACCAACGATATCGCCGCCATTGACGCGGCCGATATCGGCGGCCTGACGCGCACGCAGATGACCTTGCTAACCACCGCGCACATGCGCAGCCTGTCGACCACCCAGGTGGCGGCGCTGACGACGGCGCAGTTGCGCGTGATCTCCAGCAGCCAGTTCCAGGCGCTGGGCTCGGACCAGATCCACGTACTGAGCGGGGCCCAGCTGGCCGCCTTGCCGTTCATCACGCCGGTGATCCTTGATCTTGATGGCAACGGCATCCGCACCTTGGGCCTCGATGCCGGGGTCCGCTTCGACCTGGCCGCCAGCGGCACGGCGGCGCCGACCGGCTGGGTGGGGGCCGGTGACGCTCTGCTGGTGCGCGACCTGAACCACGATGGCCGCATCACCGATGGCAGCGAACTGTTTGGTGCTGCCACGCCGCTGGCGGCGGGCGGCCGTGCCGCCGACGGCTATGCGGCGCTGGCCGAACTGGACAGCAATGCCGATGGCCGCCTCAGCGCGCTCGATGCGGCCTGGGGCGAGCTGCAAGTCTGGGTCGATGCGAATGCCGACGGCATCAGCCAGCCGGCCGAAGTGCAGGCGCTGGCCGCGCACGGAATCACCGGGCTGGCGCTGGCGACGCAGGCCGGTACCCGCCTCGAACAGGGCAACCTGATCGGCCTCAGTTCCAGCTATACCCGCGCCGATGGCAGTGTGCAGGCGGCGGCCGATGTCTGGCTGGCACAAGGCAGCTGGTCTGCCAATGTCAGCACGATGGCACAGGCGCTGAGCAGTTATCAGACCGGCAGTGGCGGACCCGGCGGGATGGCCATGGCGCCGTCCTTGCCCCTGTTGCGGACGCCGCTGGCGGACAGTGTGGCCCAGCTGGCCAGCGTACTGCAGCGCTGGGACCCGGCCGCACCGGCCGCCCTGCTCAGCAGCAGCGCGCCGCTGCCACGGCCGGGCACACCCACCACGGCGCCACCCTGGCTGGCCGTGCGACCATGAGCTTGAATACCACCCAAACGACCGCCCAGTTTGCTGCGGGTGGGGTGGCCCTGATTGGCACGCTGACCACGGCCGATATGGCCGCGATACCGACCAGTTATCTGGCGGCGCTGACGACGGCCCAGGCCGGTGCATTGCTGGGGCCGCAACTGGCGGTGCTGCCCGGCGCCGCCGTGGCCGCCTTGTCGACGGCCAGCATCAAGGCCTTGCGGGCCACCACGCTGGGCGCGGCCTCGGCCATCAGCCAGTTCATGGCGGGCATCTCGAGCAGCCAGCTGGCGGCGTTGACGCCGGTGCAGGCGGGCGCCCTCAGTGCGCGCGGGATTGGCGGACTGGGCACGGCGGCGCTGCGCGGGCTGGAAACGGCGGATCTGGTACAGCTGCCGGTGACGCTGGTCGCGGCCTTGAATACCGATCAGGTGCGGGCACTCGATACGCGCCAGATCGGCGCCCTCAAACCGGCCCAGGTGGCGGCGCTGAACAGTGCAGCGGTGGGCGCGCTGGCGACCGAGCAGATCGTGGCGCTCAGTTCAGCGCAGGTCGCGGCGCTGACGACGGCTCAGGTGGTGCAGCTGGGCACGGCCGCGCTGGCCGCGCTGGAAACCCGCGACATCGGAGCGCTGGGCAGCCGCCAGCTGTCCGTGCTCGACATCAGTCAGTGGTTGGCGCTGGACACGGCGCAGTGGCAGGCGCTGGGCAGTCGCCAGCTGGCCGGCCTTGGTACGGCAGCCTTGCAGTGGCTGGATGCCGGCCGGGTGGCGGCGCTCAGCACGGCCGCCATCGGCGGTCTGACGACGGCGCAGCTGGTGGCCTTGCCCAGCAGCTTGCTGCAGGCCTTGAGCAGCAGCCAGTTTGCGGCCCTGACGTCGCGCCAGGTGGGGGTCCTGTCGACCGCCGAGATTGCCGCACTCGACAGCAGCCGCATGCTGGCCTTGCGCACCAGCGTGATTGCTGGCCTCAGCTCGGCGCAGCTGGCGGTGCTGGGCAATGCCGCCGGCAGCAGCCAGATCGCTTTGCTGAGCACGGGCCAGATCGCCGCCCTGCGCAGTGCCACGCTGAGCGGCCTGACCGTGCTGCAGGCGGCGGCCCTGAGCACGGCGCAAGCGGCCACGCTGGGACCGGCCCAGATTGTCGGCCTGAGTTCGGCGGCGCTGGCGGCGCTCAGTACCGCCGGCATCGCCGTGCTGAAAACCCAGACCATCGCCGCCTTGCAAACCCAGCAGCTGGTCGCTCTGCGCAGCGAACAACTGGTGGCGCTGACCACCTTGCAGGCCGCAGTCCTCAGCAGTCGTCAGCTGAATGCCTTGCCGACGGCGCTGCTGGCGGCGCTGGAAACGGCCGATTTTGCCGCACTCAACCCGGCAGCGTTTGCCGGCCTCGGTGCGCAGCAGCTGGCCGCGCTGGGCAGTGACCAGCTGTCGTATCTGAGCTCGCGCCAGTTTGCGACGCTGGGCTCGGCCACGCTGGCGGCGCTGGGCACGGCGCAGATCGCCGCGCTGGGCACGCGGCAGGTGGCGGCGCTGACGTCGCGCCAACTGGGCTTCCTGTCGAGCGCGCAACTGGCGGCCATGTCGACGGCGCAATGGCCGGCCCTGTCCACGGCGGCCGTGGCCGGACTCAGTTCAACCCAGCTGCTGGCGCTGGCCGGTAGCGATGGCAGCCAGCTGGCCGCGCTGTCGACCTTGCAGCTTGCCAGTCTGCGCAGCGCGGCCCTGGCCGGTCTCGGCAGCGATGCCGTGCAAGCCTTGCAAACCCAGCAGCTGGCGGCGCTGGGCAGCCAGCAATTGGGGGCGCTGAGCACGCTGGCCTGGGCCAGCCTGTCGGGCCTGGCCATTGCGGCCTTGCGGCCGCAGGCGCTGGCGGGAGTGCGCAGCCAGCAACTGGCCGTGCTCGACAGTGCGCAGCTGCAGGCGCTGACCACGGCGCAGGCGGCGGTGCTGTCGAGCCAGCAGCTGGGCGCCTTCTCGGGTGAGCAGTTGGGCTATCTGCCGACGGCCGGGCTGGCCGTGTTGCGGACCCAGGCGCTGGCGGGGCTGCGCAGCGAGCAATGGCAGGCGCTCAGCAGCGTGCAACTGCGAGCCCTCAGCACCCAGCAAAGCGCGGCACTGGGCAGCCGCCAGTTCGGCTATCTGTCCAGTGACGCGGTGGCGGCGCTGGAGGCGGCCGACCTGGCGGTGCTCAGTACCCAAGTGTTCGCCGGTTTGGCGGCCGGCAGCCTGGCCGGTCTGGGCAGCGAGCAGATTATCAGCCTGACGTCGCGTCAGTTGGCGGCGCTCAGCACGGCCAGCTTGCAGGCGCTGAACACGGCCCAGCTGGCGGCGCTGACGCCGACCCAGCTGGGCTACCTGAATGCACGCCAGTACGGCGCCTTCAGCGCGGCCGACGTGGCGGTCCTGAGCAGCGAGCAGGTGCGCGGCTTCAGCACGGCGCTGATAGCCAGCCTGAGTCCCGGCCAGCTGGCCCAGTGGTCTAGTGAGCAGCTGGCCAGTCTGAGTTCGCGCCAGCTACGGGCGTTGACGTCGCGCCAACTGGCCAGCATGTCGAGCCAGACGCTGGCTGCGCTGACCACGACCGAAGTGCTGGCCTTGAGCAGTGCTGCGTTTGCGGCGGCGGCCAGTGCCTCGGATGTCTTCGGGGCGCTCAGCAGTGTGCAATTGGGCGCGCTGGGGGCGGCGCAGGTGGCGGGGCTGCGCACCAGTGCCGTGGCGTATCTGAGCCCCGGCGTGCTGAACGCCTTGCCGCCAGCCGCGCTGGCGGCAATGGGGACGGCGCTGGTGGCGCGCCTGTCGAGTACCCAGCTGCAGGCGCTGGGCACGGCGCAGATTGCCGCGCTGGGCACGCGCCAGCTGGCGGTGTTACCGACCGCGCATGCCCCCGGCGTCGATGTGCTGAGCAGCTTGCAGATCGCGGCGCTGTCGTCGCTGCAATTGGGGGCCTTGAGTACGGCCCTGATTGCCAGTTTCAGTACCAGCGAGATCGTTGCGATCGAAGTCGCCGATATGCGGGGCTTGCAGACCCGCCAGTTGCGTGTACTGAATTCCGAGCAGGTGCGGGCGCTGACCACGGCGCAGATCGCTGCCATGAGCTGGAGCCAGCTTGACGCGCTGGCCGGGCAGGTGGCCGTGCTGACGAATGAACAGGTGCTGGCTTTGCCCGCGCTCAGTCAGGCAGGGCTGGCGCGTCAGGGCGGCGCGCCGTCGGTGGCGCAGGCCACCTTGCAGACCGCGCTGAGCCGGCAGGTCAGTGGGCTGACCCATGCGCTGGCCAGTTATGCGGAGCAGGTCAGTCTGGCCGCCGCCACGCCGGCGGTGCCGCCGCTGGTGCTGGCGCTGTTGCCGGCGCCGTCTGCCGGGGTGGCGCAGGCGGCGGCGCTGCTGGCGTCGCAACTGCGCCAGTTTGAGGCCGGTCGTTTACCGCAGCCGGCTGCGGCTGCGTTGTCGAGTATGCCGCAGCATGGCCTGGCCGCCGCATTCCAGACGACCTTGCTGGCGGTGCCCCGCAACGGCGGCTGACACCCGTCAGACGCCAGCGCAGCACGTTAAAAAGCCCGCATGCAGTGTCATACCGTTGAGATAAGACACCGATCGGCGGGCATACCCCGCAGACGGAAAGCCGGGGGCAGACGGTAATGCCGCTAAGTTAAGGCGCAGATCTGCTGGCAAACCCCACCGACGCAAAGCCGGGGTCACCCGCCGGGTCTGACCCCAGGTCTTGTCTTGGGGCGCAAGCGCACGCTACGGCACCTTAACTTAGCGGCATTAGGAGCAGACGGGGGGAATCGCACGCTAAGGCACGTTAACTAAACGGCCTTAGCACGCAGCGGTCTTGCCTCAGGCCTTGCGGCGACGGGCCACGGCGCCCAGCAGGCCCAGACCGGCGAACAGCATGGCGTAAGTTTCTGGTTCTGGCACGGCAGCCATCGGCGAGGCGGCATCGGCGGTGAAGGTGGTGTAGTAGCCGTACTGGTTCAGCGCGCTGGCCTGACCGGGATTGGTGAAGCCGAAGTAGCTCGACATGCCTACCGTGTTGGTGCCGGCCGATACATTGCTCAGCGTGATGCTGAATTTCGCCGTCGAATCAATCTGATAGACCGATTCCGGGTAGTTGCCCCACCAAGTGAAGGTGTGGAAGCCGGTTGGCGCGTTCAGGTTTTGCGAGCCGTCGCCCATCAGGTTCAGGCCGGTGGTGCTGCCGGCGGACCAGAAGCCTGGTGCGTGCTCGGCACCGGTGAATGGCACTGGGCTGGTCGCGCCGACGAAGGTTGCGCTGTCCGGAACGAAGATGGTGAAGCCGTCGAAGCCGGTTTGGCCGCCGACACCCTGGTTGACATTGGTGACGCTGAAATCAAAGGTGTAGGTGTTGGCGCCGATCTGGGTAGCGCTGGAGTTCAGTTCGTATTGGCCGTTCAGCGCTTCGGTGGCGCTGGCGCTGCCGGTGACCAGTGCGAAGGTGATAGCGGCGCAGTGGGCCAGCTTGCTTGCAAATGTCGTCATGATGGGTACCCCGGTGGTGAAGTTAATGTTAGTTCGATAACTTCACTATACCACCGGAAATACCCAAACAGATGGCTTTTGGGAAAATATATTGCTCAGATTGAATTATCATTTCCACATGGAAATTAAACGTGGGGTAAACCACACACTCCCATCGCCAGCGCCGTTATAAGGGCTGGAATACGCCGGCGGCGCGGTTTTTCTGCACATTGTCCCACGCGAAAATCTGGCCGTTCATGGCCACGTACACGCCCGGCGCCAGCGTTTGCGCCACGCCGCAGGCAAAGCCGAGGTTGAATAGCGCGTCCGAATTGGCGATCTCGTAGGGAATCATGGCGCCCGTCAGCACGATGGTCTGGCCCAGGTTAGCCGGCCCCAGCACGGCGGCCGTTTGCGGCATGGTGTCGGTGCCATGGATGATGACGATGGCCTTCTCGCTGGCGGCGCGGCAGCAGGCCAGGATGCGGTCGCGGTCGGCGTCCACCATGTCCAGCGAATCCATCAGTGGCAGTTGTTCCAGCGCCACCGGTACCGTCAGGCGGCAGCGTTCCAGCAGGGCTGGTACATGGCTGGTGCCGAAGCCCAGTTTGCCGTTCAATTCGTCGTAGTGCTTGTCGAAAGTGCCGCCGGTGGCGAGGATGCGCAGGGTCATGGTGAAAACGGAAGTCAGTGGGTCAGGGCGCCATGATACCGCAAGCGCTGCACAAAATCGTGTCCCGCACTTTGATCCGGGAAGCTGGAAAGTTGGGCCGACTATGACTACACTGGATTCTTTGTGTGAAGCCCCCGCCCATGAAAGCGCTCGCTCCCGGTACTGTCATTTTCCATCGCCACCGCGGCTATGGCGTGATCACGACCGTCAATTTGCTGACCGGCTGGATTGCGGCGCGCTTCGGCAGCGAAGCGCGCACGCTGGACCTGAACCTGTCGACCGACGAGATCCAGCATGCGGACGGCGAGGCGATCCGCTTCCGGCGCGCACCGCCTGACCGCATGCCCCATGCACGCCTGATGCAGATGGTGCGTGCCCTGCATCAGGCCGGCTATCAGCGGCTGTACCTGTACACCTGGCCGAAACCGTCCGGCTTGCACTGGCGCTGGCATTTGTTTACCGGCCAGCGCGACTGGATGCAGCGTGCGTGGCGCGAGGGCTGGTATGGCTCCGGTGCCGATTACAACGTCAATCCGGTGATGGGCTGGGGTGACGTGCCCGGCGCCAGCACCGAGGAGCTGATCCATGCACTGGCGCGCTTCGACCCGCAAGGTCTGGCGCAGGCACTGGGGCGCGATGCAGACCATACGGCCTGGTTCGACAGCGTCTGCGAGGCCTTGCTGCCCGGCTATATGTACAGCCTCGACATGCAGCGTCTCGATGGCGGCCCCTTGCAGGAGATGCCGTCCGTGCCCGTGATTCCGGTACGCGCCACGCTGGCGCCGTATAGCGGACCGGCGATCGGCTGGCCGCCGGGCTGGGCCGGTCTGTGGAGCAAGGTTCATGTGCTGCCGGCGCCTCGTCCGAACTTCAGCGGCTTGCCGCCCGTCGCAGCCGCCGAAGAGTAGTCGCACCGCTGCGGTGACGGCTAGCCGCCGCGCAGATGGGCGCGGTAGTCCGGATTCAGGATGGTGCTGCATTGCCCCGCGGCAAAGTCGACCACATTCTGGAACGCGTGGCGGAAATACAGCTCGTAGCTGTCACGCTCGACGTAGCCCAAGTGTGGCGTGGCTAGCACGGTCGGGATGCGTAACAGCGGCGCATCGGCGGCCAGCGGTTCCGACGTGTACACATCGAGCGCGGCGCTGCCCGGACGGCCGCGCTGCAAGGCCTGCTCCAGCGCGCCCTCGTCGATCAGCTCGGCGCGGCTGGTATTGACCAGCAGCGCGCTGGGCTTCATGCGGGCCAGGTCGGCGCCGGTGACGATGCCGCGGGTGCTGTCATGCAAGCGCAGGTGCAGACTCAGGACGTCGGCCTGCTCGAAGAAGGCCGCGCGCGATGCGGCGGCCTGATAGCCGTCGGCCACCGCCGCGGCACGGCTGGCGTCACCGCCCCAGACCAGCACCTGCATGCCGAAGGCACGGCCATAGCCGGCCACCAGCCGGCCGATCTTGCCATAGCCCCAGATCGCCAGCGTACGGCCGCGCAGCACCGTGCCAAGCGTGTTCAGGCTGGGATTGATGGATGCCGTCTGCCACAGACCATCTCTCAAATTGTTTGCGTAAGGCATGATCTTGCGGCTGGCGGCCATGATCAGCGCCCAGGTCAGCTCGGCCGGCGCGGTCGGCGAGCCGACGCCTTCGGCGATGGCGATGCCCAGTTCGGTGGCGGCAGCCACATCGATGTGGCCGGCGACTTTGCCGGTCTGCGACAACAGTTTCAGGTTCGGCAGCCGTGCCAGCAAAGCGCGCGAAAAAGCGCTGCGTTCGCGGATCAGTACCAGCGCGTCATAGGGCGCCAGCCGGATCGCCAACTGGCCCAGGCCGCGGGTGGAACTGTTGAACACCTTGACCTCATGGCCCGCCAGCAAGGCGTAGCTTTCCAGGCTCGGAGTTGCATTTTGATAATCATCCAATATCGCGATTTTCATCGAAGTTAGCCGATCTTAGTGTGAGTTCCGTAGGTAAATAACGGGTTGGCAGGAAATCGGAATAGCTTACTACTTTACTCAAGCAATTCTCCTACATTTTTGACTGAAACGCGCCGGACGCGGTGTACAATCGGCCACAAATCAGGAGCGCGACCAGCGCGTTCCAGCAATACGTTCCATCCGCCCCGGCGTATCCAGCCGGGGTCCGCGCCTGTGGGCATACCGGGCGCGACCGACATGACCGCCGTACCGCCGAAGCCGTTTGACCGCATTCTGTCTTCCGAGCGCAAGCCACAAGCTGACGACGATCCTGCCGTGCCGGGACAGACAAGAATTCTTATTGGCATTGGAGGTACTATGAATCAGCCCGTTATGGGTGGCGTTGCAGCACTGAACGTCCCAGCTTACATCAAGCAGCAGAAATTGATCAATTGGGTGGCCGAAGTGGCCGCCTTGACGCGTCCGGACCGCATTTACTGGTGCGACGGTTCGCAGGAAGAATACGATCGTCTGTGCGCGGAAATGGTTGCCGCTGGCACCATGAAACAACTGAATCCGGAAAAGCGTCCGAATTCCTTCCTGGCCTGCTCCGACCCGAGCGACGTGGCCCGGGTCGAAGACCGTACCTTCATCTGCTCGGCGACCAAGGAACAGGCCGGCCCAACCAATAACTGGACCGACCCGGCCGAAATGCGCGGTACGCTGAATGGCCTGTTTGACGGCGCCATGGTGGGCCGCACGCTGTACGTGGTGCCATTCTCGATGGGCCCGCTGGGCTCGCCGATCGCCCATATCGGCGTGGAACTGTCCGATTCGCCTTATGTGGCCGTCAACATGCGCATCATGACCCGTATGGGCAAGGCCGTGTACGACGTGCTGGGCACGGACGGCGAGTTCGTCCCCTGCGTGCACACCGTGGGCGCACCACTGGCCGCCGGCCAGCAGGACGTGGCTTGGCCCTGCAACCCGACCAAATACATCGTCCACTTCCCGGAAACCCGCGAAATCTGGTCGTATGGCTCGGGTTACGGCGGCAACGCCTTGCTGGGCAAGAAATGTTTCGCGCTGCGTATCGCGTCGAATATGGGCCATCAGGAAGCCGCGTCCGGCGCGCCGGGCTGGCTGGCTGAACACATGCTGATCCTCGGCGTGGAATCGCCCAAGGGTGACAAGCACTACGTGGCAGCCGCCTTCCCCTCGGCGTGCGGCAAGACCAACTTCGCGATGCTGATTCCGCCTGCGAGTTTCAAGGGCTGGAAAATCACCACCATTGGCGACGATATTGCATGGATTAAACCGGGCGCCGATGGCCGCCTGTATGCGATTAATCCGGAAGCCGGTTATTTCGGCGTGGCACCAGGCACCAATGAAAAAACCAATTTCAATTGCATGGCCTCGATGCGTGAAAACACCATTTTTACCAACGTCGCACTGACCGATGATGGCGATGTCTGGTGGGAAGGTTTAACCAAGCAGGCACCGGATCATTTAATTGACTGGCAAGGTAAAGACTGGACCCCGGCGTCCGGTACCAAAGCCGCGCATCCGAATGCGCGCTTTACGGTAGCCGCTACCCAGAATCCGGTCATAGATGCAGCCTGGGATGATCCAGCCGGTGTGCCGATTTCGGCCTTTATATTCGGCGGCCGTCGTTCGACTACCGTACCATTGGTGACCGAAGCCCGGAATTGGGTCGAAGGTGTGTATATGGCGGCAACCATGGGTTCGGAAACGACCGCAGCCGCTGCCGGCCAGATGGGTATTGTGCGCCGTGATCCGTTCGCGATGCTGCCATTCATCGGTTATAACATGAGCGATTATTTCCAGCACTGGCTGAATATGGGCCAGAAACTGGGCGCTTTGAATGCCGCGACCTTGCCGAAGATTTACTGCGTCAACTGGTTCCGTACCGATGAAAATGGTCATTTCGTCTGGCCCGGCTTTGGCGATAATATGCGCGTGCTGAAATGGATGCTGGAACGCATTGAAGGCACGGCCGGTGGTATCGAGAATATCTTTGGCACCACCCCGCGTTACGGTGATCTGACCTGGGATGGCATTCCATTCTCGCCGGAAGAATTCGAAACCATTACGTCGATCGATAAAGACGCATGGCGCGAAGAATTGAAACTGCATGATGAATTGTTCACGAAACTGGCGTATCACTTGCCGGCGGAATTAACGGCAGTGAAAGCCGAACTGGAAAAACGTCTGGCCCGATAATCCCGGAGCCGACCCTTCAACAAGGCGCGTAGCGATACGCGCCTTTTTTTATGGCCGCGCCGGTCGCCGTCAGCATGCCAAAAATTGGTGTTTTCATGCCAATTTTTGGCGTAACTGCGGTACTATGAAGCGCCCCCCGACCCCTCCTTGCTGACTGGATACCCCATGTTGCGATTCACTGCCCGGGCTTGCGCTCTGTTTTTCCCCTGCTGGCTGGCACTGGCTGCCCCCGTTGATCCGGCTGTATCACATGCACGGGAATTATTAAAATCGACGATATTATTAGATGGTCATAATGACTTGCCGTGGACGATACGCGAGGACGCCAAGGCACCGATGGATGTTGATGCCTATGATTTGCGCAAACCGACCAGCAGTGAAACGGATCTGGCCCGCTTGAAACAAGGCCTGTTGCGTGCGCAATTCTGGTCGATATATGTTCCCGGTGAGATTAAAGTCGGCTATGCCAAAACTCAGCTGGAGCAGTTTGATATTGCTCGGCGCATGATAGCCAAATATCCGGAATCGCTGGAGCTGGCTTTATCCACTGCCGATATACGCCGTATTGCGGCCAAAGGGAAAGTCGCCTCATTATTGGGAATGGAAGGCGGCCATGTACTGGAAAACTCGCTGGGTGCGTTGCGGATATATTATGAGCTGGGTGCCCGGTATATGACGCTGACGCATAATGTCACGCTGGACTGGGCCGATGCTGCATTGGGTGAACAGCGTCACCATGGTTTAACACCATTTGGCAAAGAAATCGTGCGTGAAATGAACCGACTCGGCATGCTGGTGGATATTAGTCATGTTTCACCCGACGTGATGCGCGATGCTTTAAATACCAGCGTGGCACCTGTGATATTTTCGCATAGCTCGGCATATACGCTGGTGAATCATCCGCGCAATGTCCCGGATGATATTCTGCGCCGCATGGCCGCGAATGGCGGTGTGGTGATGGTGACTTTTGTACCGGCGTTTGTGAATCGGGCGGCGCAAGTCTGGGATACCGGGCTGGAACAACAAACCAAAGGGATTACGGACGAAGCAGAATTAAAACGGCTGGAACAGCTGTATATTCAACAGCACGGCGCATCGCCTACCGCCAGTTTGCAGGATGTAGCCGATCATATTGATTATGTGGCGCGGCTGGCCGGTCATGATCATGTCGGTATTGCCGGGGATTTCTGGGGTGGTGCGACACCGGTCGGATTGGCAGACGTATCGACTTATCCGGCATTGTTTGCGGAATTAATACGACGCGGCTGGTCGGACGCGCATTTGAAAAAACTGGCGGGAGAAAATATGCTGCGGGCCTTTATGCAGGCCGAGCGCCGCGCCCGCCACCTGCAGGCCGAGCGTCCGCCCAGCACGGCCACCATCGGCGCGCTGGACGGCAAGCAGTAGCACGCTCGACCTCCCGCTCATTGAACCCAGTGGGCGCAAGTCGTTGCAACCAGTGGGCGCAACGACAGCGCTTACTGTTTCAGCAACGGGATCAGGTATTTGCCGGTGACGCTGGCCGGGTTGGCGGCCACTTCCTCCGGCGTGCCGGTGGCGATGATCTGGCCACCGCCAGCGCCGCCTTCCGGTCCCAGATCGACCAGCCAGTCGGCAGTCTTGATGACGTCCAGGTTATGCTCGATGATGACCAGCGTGTTGCCCTGGTCGCGCAGGCGGTGGATCACTTTCAGCAGCAGGTCGATATCATGGAAGTGCAGGCCGGTGGTCGGCTCGTCCAGGATGTACAGTGTGCGGCCCGTATCGCGCTTGGACAGTTCCAGCGACAGCTTGACGCGCTGTGCTTCGCCGCCCGACAGCGTGGTGGCGCTCTGGCCCAGCTTGATGTAGCCGAGGCCGACGTCCAGCAGCGTGTGCAGCTTGCGCGCGATCAGCGGCACTGGCTTGAAGAACTCATACGCATCTTCGACCGTCATGTCGAGGATTTCCGTGATGTTCTTGCCCTTGTACTGGACTTCCAGCGTTTCCCGGTTGTAGCGCTTGCCGTGGCAGACATCGCACGGCACATAGACGTCAGGCAGGAAGTGCATCTCGACCTTGATGACGCCATCGCCCTGACAGGCTTCGCAGCGGCCACCCTTGACGTTGAATGAGAAGCGGCCGGCGCTGTAGCCGCGCTCCTTGGCGGTCGGCACCGTGGCGAACAGGTCGCGGATCGGCGTGAACAGGCCGGTGTAGGTGGCCGGATTCGAGCGCGGCGTGCGGCCGATCGGGGCCTGATCGACCGCGATCACCTTGTCGAAGTGTTCCAGACCGCTGATCGAGTCGTGCGGCGAGGGCTCGGTCTGCGAACCATACAGGTGGCGCGACAGCGCCGGGTACAGCGTGTCATTGATCAGTGACGACTTGCCGGAACCGGACACCCCGGTCACGCAGGTCATCAGGCCGACGGGCAGGTTCAGCGTGACTTTCTTCAGGTTGTTGCCGGTCGCGCCAGTAATCACCAGTTGCTTGTCCTCGTCGGCGGGGCGGCGCTGCTTCGGCACCGCAATCTTCAGCGTGCCGTTCAGGTATTGCGCGGTCAACGATTGCTTGTTTTTCAGGATGTCTTTCAGCGTGCCCTGGGCGATCACGTCGCCGCCATGCACGCCAGCACCTTTGCCCATGTCGACGATGAAGTCGGCGGTACGGATCGCGTCTTCATCGTGCTCGACCACCAGCACGCTGTTGCCGATGTCGCGCAAGTGCTTCAGTGTTTCGATCAGGCGGTCATTGTCGCGCTGGTGCAGGCCGATGGATGGTTCATCGAGCACATACATGACGCCGGTCAGGCCGGAGCCGATTTGCGAGGCCAGCCGGATGCGCTGCGCTTCGCCGCCCGACAGCGTATCGGCGCTGCGGTCCAGCGACAGGTAATCGAGGCCGACGTTGTTGAGGAACTTCAGGCGCGAGACGATTTCCTTGACGACACGGTCTGCGATGTCTTTCTTGGCGCCCTTCAGTTTCAGCTGCTCGAAGAAGGACAGCGTTTCACGCAGCGGCTTGGCGGCGATCTCGTAGATGGCGCGCTCCTGCTTGCCAGTGCCGACCTTGACGTAGCGCGCTTCGATGCGCAGCCGCGCGCCGTCGCACGACGGGCATTTCTTTTCGTTGATGAACTTGGCCAACTCTTCCTTGACGGCCATCGAATCCGTTTCGCGGTAGCGCCGCGCCAGATTGTGGACCACGCCTTCAAAGGTGTGCTCCTTGACCACGGTGCGGCCGCGCTCGTTGATGTAGGCGAACGGAATCAGCTGCTTGCCGGAGCCGTGCAGGATCACGTCCTGCGCCGTTTTCGGCAGTTGCTCGAACGGCAGGTCGAGATCGAACTCATAGAAGGCGGCCAGATTCGACAGCATCTGGAAGTAGAACTGATTGCGCCGGTCCCAGCCCTTGACGGCGCCGGACGCCAGCGACAGGTTGGGGAAGGCGACGATACGTTTCGGATCGAAGAATTCGATATGGCCGAGGCCGTCGCATTCAGGGCAGGCGCCCATCGGGTTGTTGAACGAGAACAGGCGCGGTTCCAGTTCCTGCAACGAATAGCCGCAGGTGTTGCAGGCGAACTTGTTGGAGAACACGTGTTCGGTGCCGTTGTCCATTTCCAGTGCCACGGCGCGGCCATCGGCCAGCCGCAGGGCGGTCTCGAAACTCTCGGCCAGGCGCTGCTTGATTTCAGGGCTGACCTTGATGCGGTCGATCACCACGTCGATCGTGTGCTTCTCGGTTTTCTTCAGCTTTGGCAAGTCATCGACTTCATAGATCTTGGCCTCATGGGTGCCGCTCTGCACGCGGAAGCGTACAAAGCCTTGCGCCTGCATCTGTTCGAACAGGTCAACATGCTCGCCCTTGCGGTTGGCGACCACGGGCGCGAGGATCATCAGCTTGCTGCCTTCGGGCATGGCCAGCACGGCATCGACCATTTGCGACACGGTTTGTGCGGCCAGCGCATTGTCCGGGTGGTTGATGCAGTAGGGCGTACCGACGCGCGCATACAACAGGCGCAGGTAATCATGGATTTCGGTCACGGTGCCGACGGTTGAGCGCGGATTGTGCGAAGTGGCCTTCTGCTCGATCGAGATGGCCGGCGACAGGCCCTCAATCAGATCGACATCAGGTTTTTCCATCAACTGCAGGAACTGGCGCGCATAGGCTGACAGCGACTCGACATAGCGGCGCTGGCCTTCTGCGTACAGCGTATCGAACGCCAGCGACGATTTGCCGGAACCGGACAGGCCGGTAATGACGATCAGCTGGTTGCGTGGCAGGTCGAGATTGATGTTCTTCAGGTTGTGCGTGCGCGCGCCGCGGATGCGGATCTGTTCCATGAGTTTTGTGCCTTTCGGGTCAACCCGTTACTATAGCCGGGTTTGAATTTACTTGCGCCGGCCTTGTGCCAGATCGTGGCCGGGCGGCGTGATACTGTATATAATAACAGTATTTTCTTGCGTTGTTTCAAGTGGGGATGGCCGGCGGTTCGACTATAATCGTCGTTTAGTTATGATCACAGCCCGCCCGCAGCGGCCGATTACTCAGGAGTTTTATTCATGGCATCAGTCAACAAAGTCATCATCGTCGGCAATCTGGGTCGCGATCCGGAAATTCGCTACATGCCTAGCGGTGACGCGATCGCCAACATCGCGGTAGCCACGTCCTACAAGTCGAAAGACCGCAACACCGGCGAGCAAAAAGAGCTGACCGAATGGCACCGCATCTCGTTCTTCGGCCGCCTGGCGGAAATCGTCGGCCAGTACCTGAAAAAAGGTTCGTCGGTCTACGTCGAAGGCCGTCTGCAGACCCGCAAGTACACCGACAAAGATGGTGTCGAGAAGTATGCCACCGACATCATCGCTGAAAACATGCAAATGCTGGGCGGCCGTGCCGGCATGGGCGGCGCCGACGGCATGGACGACGGCGGCGGCTACGACGCCCCGCCACAGCGCTCGGCCCCGGCCCCGCGCCCGCAGCAAGCGGCGCCAGCCCCACGTCCGGCCCCGAAACCGGCGCCGAACTTCTCGGACATGGATGACGACATCCCGTTCTGAGACCCGGTCGTCTCTGACGTGTAAAAAAAGCCCTGCAGGTGGTTGATCTGCAGGGCTTTTTATTTGTTCAGTTGATTCTTCAGGCTACCGTATCAGGCGTACCTGGCCCCAAGTCGCGACCACTGGCTGCAGGCTGCCCGACTTTATGTCACGCACCACGAGCTCAATGATCTTGCGATCTTGAATATTGGCGCTGAGCTGCGTCGGCTTGGCGCCCAGTCGCATGGCTGGGCTTTTGGCGAGCAGTTTTCCATCGCCATACACCAAAAATTGCACGGCTTGGCGAGTGTTCCCAGAGGAATCATCGATTCCCACCAAGGACTTTAGTTGCGCGTAGCCGGCCTCGTTCTTGACCTGAATGCGCGAGTTCGACAGTACGCCGAGACCTGATTCGAATTGCTGGCCGCCAATTTGCAGTGTCTGTCCATATGGTGTGGCGTCGGCCTGTGCCCCGCCCCAGCCTGCGTACTGCGGACGCGAGCCGCCGGAACGGGTGCTGGTCCAGGGATCGATCATGCGGTGGATGGTCGGATCCAGCTCCGCTTGCCGGGTGCCGTCCAGCGCAACGTTGATTGCCCCCGGGATTTCAGACAGGAAGACGCCGTTCTCCAACTGCCGCTTGCCGCTTGCTTCAAAGACCCGGGTCTCGTGCGGCGCCAGCGTGAAGGTGGTTTCGCCGGTGAACCCCGAACTTTCTTTGGACCACAGATCCTTCAGGACGATGGCGCTATCAGCCGCCAGCTTCAGGTGGCTGGCCAGCAAGGTGACTGCTACCGGTGCGGCACCGCGATTGAACAGCGCCACGGCCTTGCTGTTGCCGTCGCCGAGCGTCTTAACGATGATCTGTGCGTCGTCGGAGTCGTAGGTAATGACGCCCTGATGTCCCGCTCGGTCCTGATTGATGCGTATCAGGTCGGCATTGCCCAACACCGCCAGCATTGAAGCCGGACCGTTGCGCAGGTCATAGCTGATCAGCAGCGGCGCATTGATCATCGCCCACAGGCTAAAGTGCGAGCGTGCTTCCACCAGATGGTCGGCGTCGAACGCTGCGTGACCGAGATACAGGATATCCGGATCGTTCCAATGGCCGGGGCCGGCGTACAGGGCGCGCTTGGCCGCGCTGTCGAAGTTATGCAGCATGCTGGTCCACGTCGGTGTGATGTCGCTGCTGGTGCGCCACAGGTTGCCGACGTCCTTGCCCCAAGTGCGGACGTTGGCCATGCCCCAGGCGCAAATCGAGAGGCTGTAGTCGTTGTCGGGCCTGGCGGCCTTGAGGGCAGTTGCCACTTCCTCGTAACGGCTGCGCACGGCGTTGATGTCGGTGCGGTTGATGGAAGTGCGGTCTATTATCGGCGCGACTGCGCGGTACTGCTGCTGCTGCACCAGATCGGAGCCCGGTACAAAATCGGCGAGCCCGCATGCGTCGATCTTGATGTAATCGAACCCCCACTCCTTGAAGTACAGCTGGATATCTTGTGTGACGTGCCCATCGAGTCCCACTTCGCGCTCGGCCGTCGTGCCTTGCGGCAGATTCGGCGAATGCAGATCGTAGGCTTGCGAACAGGCGTTGCGTCCGATGTCGGTATAGATGCCGGCTTTCAGGCCGAGTGCATGCAGCTTGTCAGTAAAGGGCTTGAAGCTGGTTTCGGCCGCGCCGCCGGTCGCGGCAGAGGGGAACAGGTTGGTGCGGATCTGCATCCGGCCATCGCTTTGACGACGCTTGAGCCACCAGCCGTCATCGAGGTTGACATGGTGATAGCCAAGTTGCGCCAGTCCGCTCGCAACCAGCACGTGCGCGGCACCGATCACCTTGTCCTCATCGACCTCCGTCTGAAAGGCATTCCAGCTGTTCCATCCCATGGGCGGCGTGCGGGCCTGGCCACCCGTATTTCCTTGCCATTGTCCGGTCGGGGCGAGGGGATCGGGCCCGGGCATCGAACTGCCCGGCACGGCCAGCAGGGCCAGTACTGCCGCGGATAAACCGCGCAGCAGTGCTGGCGGACGGCGGTGACGGTGACGTGGAGGGTCTTTTAGCATGGGTATCGTCTCTATATGTTTTCATTAATGCAATGATTTCCCGCAGAATGCCGAGATTTCGATTTCCTTTGATCGACAGGATACGAAAGAGTCTAGTTCAATTCCTCGCCTTCTCAAAGGGACGAAACTGCCCTGCGGCAGCGCAATTACACAACAAAGCAGGCCATTTTCCTAAGCTTTTCAACTTTCGTTTCGATCAATATCGAAAGTAATAGCAAAAAAACGACAGCAAAAAAAAGTTTTAGAAGGTGTATGGTGTTTTCGTTACTTGTTGTTTACTATTCAAACCGGTCACAACGCAACGAAACCATAAAATAATGAGATGAGGGATCTGAGATGATGGGTAAGACAGAAATGCGACTGCGGCGTAGTCTGATTGCGGTAGCTGTGGAAATTGCCGTTTGCGGTACGGCAATGGCGCAAGCCCAGCCCGAGGAACGGAGCACTGCAGCGGAAGCACCGTCGGTGGTGGTGGTCACCGGGTCCCGGGCCGCACTGGCCAAGTCGCTGGAATTGAAACGCAATGCCGATGTGATTCAGGACTCAATCTCCGCCACGGAGCTGGGCCGTTTCCCGGACGATAACGTTGCCGATTCGCTCACTCACATCACCGGTATCTCCATCTCGCGTACCCGCGGCGGTGAAGGTCAGTACATCAGCGTGCGCGGCCTGGGCTCGGGTTACAACATCGTGACGCTGAACAAGCGCATTCTGGCGACCGATGGCGATGGCCGCGATTTCGCGTTCGATGTGTTGCCATCCGAAGTCATTAGTGGTGCCGATGTGATGAAGTCTGCCGAGGCGGCGCAGATGGAAGGCAGCATCGGCGGTTCGGTGAATCTGCGCTCGGCGCGGCCACTCGACAATCCCGGTCATCATGCCTCGGTGCGCTTCGAAGCCGACCGCAATGACCTGTCGCGCCAGAACGGCGGCAAGTTGTCGGGTGTGATCAGCAACTCTTTCAATAACAACACCATGGGCGTGCTGGTGGGGGCGGTGGTGTCGAAGCGCAAGGTGCGCACCGATTCGCTCTCCTATCAGACCTATAACGCCGACTCGCCGGGCAACTATGACGTCAACGGTGATGGCGTCATCGGCGCCGGTGAGCGTAATCTGCTGGCCCCCTGCTGCCTGTCGTTCGGTTCCATCTTCGAGGAAAAGAAGCGCACGGCGCTGTCCGGCGCCTTCGAATGGAAAGTCAGCCCTACCTTGCGCACCACGATCGATGCGCTGGCCACCCGGCTCGATTCGCCGCAGATTGGTTACCACCAGTCTTACTATGTTGAGCACGCGCCAGAGCGCTGGACCGACGTGGTGGTCAAGGATCGCCTGATCACCAGCATGACCATCAAGGACCTGGTGCCGGAGATGTCCAACATCACGACCGAGCGCGTGGTGGACACCATGCAGCTGGGCTGGCGTGCCGAGTGGCGCCCATCGAAGGACCTGAAGCTGGCGGGCGATGTGTACCGTTCGACGTCGAAGCGCAAATCGGGCGGCAAGGATAATTTCGTCGTGGCCGGCATCGCCGGGCATAACACCGGCTATTACAAAGCCACGGACAATGCGCTGCCGGATATTCGGGTGACGCTGGAAGACGGACGCGATCTGGGCACCGAACTGGCAGCGGGTCGGCTCGGCAACAAGGATTATGGCTTCCACTTCGCCGGTCTGACCGGTACCAACATCAAAGACACGGTTGACGGTGCATCGCTCGATGGCCGGCTGGCATTGAGCGGGGCATTCCATATCGACGGCCTGCAATTCGGCGCCAGCGCGACCAATCGTCAGAAAGACCGCGACTCGATCGGCAATGACAAGAGCGGCGGCGCCTGCCAGTACTGCAATATGTACTCCACCACGTTCGCCTCGATCGGCGCCGACGTGGTGCAGCCGGTGACGTTGCCAAATTACATGCGCAACGCGGGCGGCAACTTCCCGGGCAGCTTCATCAAGTTCGATGTGCCCGCTTATTTCGCGGCACTGCGCAAGCTCGATGGCAAGCCCGTGCTTGATGCCGATGGCAAGCCGACCGGTGAAACCTACGATGTCAGCAAGTCGCAGCCGGTGCCGGTACCGACCGATTCCTATTCGGTGACCGAAAAGACCGCCACGCTGTACACCCAGCTCGAACTCTCCGGCGACAACTGGAATGGCAATATCGGCGCGCGCGTGGTGCGCACCCAGACCAGCTCGCGTAGTGCCATCGACAAGATCGTCGCCATCGATGATCCGACGCCGAATATCCCGACCAGCAGCCCAACGGTCGTGTACAGCCCGGCGACGCCGGTGTCGGAACAGGGCAGTTATACCAAGCTGCTGCCATCGGCGAATCTTAGCTGGTGGGCGCGCGACGACTTCGTGGTGCGCGGCGCGCTGGCCAAGGTGATGGCGCGGCCATCGCTGGATAAACTGGCGCCGACCCGCACCGACAACACACGTGACCGCAGCTACTTGCTGAACATCGTCGGCGATCCCAAACTCAAACCGACCGAAGCGGTGCAGCAAGATGCGTCGGTGGAATGGTATTACCGTCCGAAATCGGCCATCACGGCTGCCGTGTTCGCCAAGCAGATCAAGAACTTCGTCACCTATCAGACGGATGAGCGGGTGGACATCGGCGTACCGGGCTATCTGTACACGGTGACGCATCCGGTCAACGGCGATAAGGCGAATGTACGTGGCGTTGAGTTCGGCGTTCAGCATTTGTTCGATAACGGCTTCGGGATCAACGGTAAATTCGCCAAGACCTGGACCAAGGCCTACCAGGGTGGCGTCTACGTTGGTCAGCTCGAAGGCGTGGCCCCGACGGCCTCGTCGCTCGGCTTCCTGTATGAGAAAAACGGCATCAACGCCTCGATCTCCTTCGATTACACGGGCCAATACACGCAGAGCACCAACGTCATCGCTGGCTTCCCGAGCAAGGTCGATGCGCTGACCTGGGTTACCGCCTCGGCATCGTGGGATGTGACGCCCAAGGTCACGCTGTTCATCGAAGGCAAGAACCTGGGCGACGCGGTGACGCGCTCGACTCTGGGCCGCGCCGACGCGCAGTACGGCTTCGAGACCTGGGGCCGTACCTATGTGGCCGGCATGAGCGTCAAGTTCTGAGCATGACGACGTCGATCTCCATGACAACTCCAGGCAGCCGCGCAGGCGGCTGGCTCGGGTATGCGCTGATCACCACCGTGCTGTGGGGCGTGTGGGGGGCCTTCACCGGTTTGCCCGGGCAGAACGGTTTCCCTGAGACGCTGGTCTACGTGGTGTGGGCGCTGACGATGGTGCCACCGGCCCTGCTGGTGCTGGCGCGGGCCGGCTGGCGGGTGCGTACCGGAGGCCGTGCCGTGTTCTATGGCCTGACCATCGGCCTGCTGGGCGCGGGCGGACAGATGATCCTGCTGTATGCGGTCAAGGCCGGTCCGCCTTACCTGATCTTCCCCTTGATCTCGCTGTCGCCGGTGATCACGATCGCGCTGTCCTATCTGTTCCTGCGCGAGCGTACCGGCCTGCTGGGCGTGGCCGGCATCGTGCTGGCAGTGTGCGCGCTGCCCTTGTTCGACTTCACGCCGGGCGGCATGCCACGTCAGTATGGCGTCTGGTTCGTGCTGGCCATCGGGGTGATGGTGGCATGGGGCGTGCAGGCTTATTTCATGAAACTGGCGAATGCCAGCATGGACGCAGAAAGTATCTTCTTTTACATGACCGTCAGCGCCTTGCTGTGCATTCCGGTCGCGCTGCTGATGACCGATTTTTCGCAGCCGATCAATTACGGCTGGGACGGACCGCCGCTGGCCGCCGTGACGCAAGTGTTGAATGCGGTCGGCGCCCTCACGCTGGTGCACGCCTTCCGGCGCGGCAAGGCCTTGGTGGTCTCGCCACTCGTCAACGCCGGCGCGCCGCTGTTGACGACGGCGATCGCGATGGCGATGGCGGCCACGCTGCCGAGTGGCTACAAGCTGGCCGGCATCGTCTTGTCGCTGGTCGCCGCGCTGTGCCTGGCGCTGCAGCCGGACGATACGCCTGCCGACTGAAACCATCTCAAGGAATTTGACTATGCAATACCTACTTAACCTGGTGCAGCGCCACAAGGCTGGCGAACTGGCCGGCATCTATTCGGTGTGCTCGGCCCATCCGCTGGTGATTGAGGCGGCCATGGAAGTGGCCCTGGCCGCCGCGCAGCCGGTGCTGATCGAAGCTACCTCGAATCAGGTCAACCAGGATGGCGGCTATACCGGTATGACACCGGCCGCCTTCCGCGATTTTGTGTTCGCCATTGCTGCGCGGGTCGGGCTGCCTGCCGACCGTGTTTTGCTGGGCGGCGATCATTTGGGGCCGAACGCCTGGCAGGACCAGAGTGCTGACGAGGCCATGGCGCGCGCTGTCGTACTGATCGACCAGTATGTGCGCGCCGGCTTCCGCAAGATCCACCTGGACTGCTCGATGTCGTGCGCCGGCGATCCATCGCCCTTGCCCGACGCGATCGTAGCGCAGCGCGCCGCGCGCCTGTGCGCCGTCGCCGAAACGGCGTGGCAGGCGGCCGGCGGCGAGGCCCCGGTGTATATCGTGGGCACCGAGGTGCCGGTACCGGGGGGCGCGCATGAAGACCTGGCCACCTTGGCCGTGACTACGCCGCAGGCTGCGGCCACCACCCGCGCGCTGCACCACGCCGCCTTCGTCGAGGCCGGGCTGCAGGCGGCCTGGCCGCGCGTGATCGGTCTGGTGGTGCAGCCCGGTGTCGAGTTTGATCATCACAAGGTGATCGACTACTGCCCGGCGCAGGCGCTTGCCCTGAGTCGTTCCATCGAAAGTGACGCGACGCTCGTCTTTGAAGCCCATTCGACCGATTACCAGACTCGCGACAGCCTAGCGGCGCTGGTGCGCGACCATTTCGCGATCCTCAAGGTCGGTCCCGGTCTGACGTTCACCCTGCGCGAAACGCTGTGGGCGCTGGCCGATATCGAGCAAGAGATGCGGGGCGGTGCGGCCGGCTCGAATTTCAAGAAGGTGGTGCTCGATACCATGGGGGCGGAACCTGACCATTGGCGCAAATATTACGCTGACCCGGTGCACGTGCGCTTCGATCAGCAGTACAGCCTGAGTGACCGTATCCGCTATTACTGGCCGCATCCGGTGATCCAGCAGGCGCAAAGCGAGATGCTCGATTATCTGGAGCGCCACCCGCCGCCGCTGTCCTTGCTCAGCCAGTACTTGCCGGCCCAGTACGAGGCGGTACGTGAAGGCCGTCTGCGCAACCATCCGGCCGAGTTGCTGAAAGAAGGCGTGGCCAAGGTTCTGCGCCAATACATGGACGCCTGCACGGCAGGCGTCGCAATCAAGGAGTTGACAACATGGTAGTAGCACAGAAGCGGTATATCCTGGGCCTGGACGAAGCGCATCTGGATGCGGCGGGCGCTGGCCTGACCGCGCGCGAAGTGGCGCAGCAAGGGGCCGTCTGGCCGTTGATCGCCGACCTGCTGGTGCGCCTGCGCGGCGAGGTGGACACCTTTCTCGGTCCGCTACTGGCGCGGCCCGACCTGCGCATCATCCTGACCGGCGCCGGGACCTCGGCCTACATCGGTGAATGCCTGGTGCCGGCGCTGCTGCGCCAAGGGCTGCGCGCAGAGGCG
>JBGSBQ010000004.1:0-23866 GCA_041730475.1 Sphingomonadaceae bacterium | reverse complement strand
CCGACAGCAAAACTGAACGCAGGCGCGCCCAAGATCAAACGGCGCATTCTCAATCGCGACAAGCTCGAAGCCGATATCGCGGCCGAAGCGGTGCGCGTGTTCGCCGAATGCGGCTACGAGGGCACCTCGATCGCCACCGTGGCCGAGAATGCCGGCCTGTCCAAGCAAAACCTGATGTACTACTTCCCCACCAAGCAGGCGCTGTATCAGCGCGTGCTG
This sequence comes from Sphingomonadaceae bacterium, assembly GCA_041730475.1. Taxonomy (GTDB): domain Bacteria; phylum Pseudomonadota; class Gammaproteobacteria; order Burkholderiales; family Burkholderiaceae_D; genus Rugamonas. The sequence goes on along the minus strand of JBGSBQ010000004.1, from coordinate 23,647 downwards.
GACGACGTGCTGGACGAATGGCTGGAACGGATGGACAACCTGGCCGCCGAAGATCAGGACCCGCGCGAGGTGCTGCGCGCCTATGTGCAGGCCAAGCTGCGCTTCTCGCGCGAAAAGCCGTGGGCCTCGCGCGTGTATGCGATGGAAGTGATCAGCGGCGCGCCGCTGTACGGGGCGCAGATCCAGAACCGCGTGGTGCCGCTGGTGCGCAAGGACATCGACGTATTCGAACAATGGATCGCCGCCGGCAAGATCGCGCCGATCAACGCCACCCACCTGCTGTTCGCGATCTGGGCCATGACGCAGTCCTACGCCGACTTTTCGGCCCAGATGGCGCTGGTGCTGAACCGCAAGCAGTTGACCAAGAAAGACTTTGACGATGCCGAAAAAGTCATCGTCGACATGGTACTGGCCGCTGTCAGCGTGATGCCGCCAGCACCACCGACTGCGGCGGGCTGACAACACCGACTAAAGCAGGAGCACGCGGGCACGCAAACGTGGGTTAAAATTATAATTATTACATCTTTTTTTAGCCCATGACCTCCTTCAGCCCACTCACCCTGAGCACCGCGCGCCTGACGTTGCGTTTCATCACGGCCGACGACGCGCTCGACCTGTTCGATATTTTTTCGGACGGCGAGGCAATGCGTTACTGGAGCAGCGGGCCATGGCAGCATCCGGCTCAGGCCGGCGACAACGTGCGCGAGACGCTGCAAGCCTATGCCGACGGCAGCGCACTGCGCTTCGGCATCGTGCTGAACGCGACCGAAGAACTGATCGGCACTGTCACCCTGTACCGCTTCGACCGCCGCAATCACCGCTGCGACATCGGCTATCTGCTGGCGCGCCAGCACTGGGGCCAGCGCTACATGAACGAGGCGCTGCATGCCGTCATCGAATATGGCTTCCGCAAGCTGGAACTACACCGCATCGAGGCCGATATCCACCCCGACAATATCGCCTCGGCGCGGCTACTGGAACGGCTGCACTTTCGCTATGAAGGCCATTTGCGCCAGCGCTGGTTCGTCCACGGTGAAATCTCCGATAGCCTGATCTTCGGCCTGCTGCGGCCTGACTGGAATATCGAGCGCCATCGCTGAATTACCGTTTATCGCCATTCGTCCCGGGTTCACCCCCGCAAATTGACGGTTGATCGGATTCCCCTTTCGCCACCGCAGTGCCCTTGCTACAGTGATTCCATCGCAACCATTCTTGATGGAGTCCAACATGAGCAACGCCCGTTCCACCGCCCACGCCATCGCCGCCGTGTTCACCGAAGTCGCGCAGGCTGGCATCAAATTACTGCGTTTCGGCGGCCGCACGCTGCAAGGCATGTCGTGGCCGGCACTACTGGTGGCCTGTCTGGCGGCGGCCTTCCTGCTGACCATCCTGCCGCTGGCGCTGACGCTGTTCGCCTTCTTCCTGCTGATCAAGCTGGCCATCGGCTGCTTCCTGGTCGACCGCCACGAGCGCCGCAGCAAGGAGCGCCAGCTGTGAAATCGGCCCGCGTCGCCGGCACTGGTGCGCTCAGCTTCGTGCGCGAAGTGGGCGACACCGCCAGCCATCTGTGGTGGCGCTTCTTCGACTGGCTGGCACAGGTCCCGTGGCGCAAGCTGGTGGTGATCTGGGTCTTGCTGCTGTTGCTGGGCGCCACCCCGTTCGGCCTGCCCAAGCAGGCGGTGGCCTTTATGCTGCTGTCGCTTGGCCTCAAGGTACTGGCCGGCGGCAAGCGCAAGGCCGAGCTGGAAGCGCGCGCCGCGTCCGATCAGGCTGGCGCCGAAAGTCTGGAACGGCGTCTGGTCGAAGCGCAGATGGCGGCGCTGCAGGCACAGGTCGAACCGCACTTCCTGTTCAATACGCTGGCCCTGATCGGCCAGCTGATCGAAACCGATCCGCCGCAAGCAGCGCGCATCCACGAACACCTGATCGCCTATCTGCGCTCGACGCTGCCGCAGATGCGGGCCCGTGGCAATGGCACGCTGGCGCGCCAGATCGAGCTGTCGCGTGCCTATCTGGCCATCATGCAGGCCCGCATGCGCACCCGGCTGGCAGTGTCGATCGACGTGCCCACCGACTACCAGAGCGCCAGCTTCCCCACCATGATGCTGCAAATCCTAATCGAAAACGCCATCAAGCACGGGCTGGAACCGAAGATCGAAGGCGGCCGCATCGACATCCGCGCCAGTGTCGACGGCAGCACCTTGCAAGTGGACGTGATCGATGATGGCGTCGGCTTCAACCTGCACGCGGCCGATGGCATTGGCCTGGCCAATGTGCGCGAACGGTTGCGCATCCTGTATGGCAACCGGGCCCGGCTCGAAATCGAATCACTGCCGCAGGGCGGCACCCGTGCCAGCATCCGGCTGCCGTATGCGCCCGACATCTTCACAAGCGGAGCGGCAGCATGAACCCGCAACTGCGCGCCACGGCGCTGATCGCCGATGATGAGGAGCCAATGCGGGCCCAGTTGCGCAGCCGTCTGCGCGAAGTCTGGCCGGCGCTGGAAATCGTGGCCGAAGCCGGCAATGGTGTGGAGGCGGTAGCGCTGGCCAGCCAGCACCAGCCCGACATCGTGTTCCTCGATATCCGCATGCCGGGCCTGTCCGGTATCGAAGCGGCACGCATGTTGTTCAACCGCTGCCATCTGGTGTTCGTCACGGCCTACGACCAGTATGCGATCGAAGCCTTTGAACAGGGCGCGCTCGATTATCTGCTGAAGCCGGTCGGCGGCGAACGGCTGAAGAGCAGCTGTACCCGGCTGCAAACCCGGCTCGGCAGCCAGCCGGCGAATATCGAACGCCAGCTCAGTGCGCTACTGGCCGGCCATGCCAGCAGTAGCAAGCCGGACTACCTGCGCTGGGTGCAGGCCCAGGTCGGCACCAGCCTGCGCATGATCAGCACGCGGGAAATCCTGTTCTTCCGCGCCGATGAAAAATACACGCGGGTGCAGACCGAACAATCAGAGGTCCTGATCCGCAAGACGCTGAAAGAGCTGGCCGACGAACTCGACCCAGACGAATTCTGGCGCATCCACCGCTCGACGCTGGTACGCGTGGACGCCATCGAAGAAGTCACGCGCGACCTGCGCGGGCGGCAGATGGTACGCATCCGACACTTCCCCGAACAGCTGGAAGTCAGTCGCGGCCATACGCATCTGTTCCAGCAAATGTAAGGCGACGGCGCGCGACTCTGAGCCGTATCAAGATGGCTATAATGGACTCACGCGCGCACGAACCTTGCGACGCGCAAGTGATCCAAGATGTTCAAAACCTTCAAACAGGGAGAGAACAATGTCCACCACGTCCATGATACCGGTGATCCCCAAGGGGACCCGCGCCACCATCATCCCCTGCATGCGCTATCGCGACGCGCCAGCCGCGATTGCTTGGCTGAGCCGGGCCTTCGGCTTCGAGGCGCAGCTGGTGGTGCCGAATGAAGACGGCACCATCGCCCATGCCCAGCTCGGGTTCGGCAACGGCATGATCATGCTGGGATCAGTGTTTGATACGGAATACGGGCGACTGGTGCGGCAACCGGGACAGGTCGGGAATGTTGTCACGCAGAGCGCGTATCTGGTGGTACAGGATGCCGATCTGGTATATGAACGCGCCGTCGCGGCCGGCGCCGAGATCGTGCTGGACCTGAAGGATGAAGAATACGGCGGGCGTGGTTTCAGCTGCCGCGACCCGGAAGGTCACATCTGGAGCATCGGCACCTACGATCCGTGGGATTAAGCCAGCGCAGCGATCAGGGCACGGTCTGCCACTTGCGACGGCCGTACGCCGATCACGTCCCGATACAGGGGCGGTAGCGCTGTGCACAATGCGGCCAGCTCCGCTGCTGGCATGCGCTCGCGCACATACTGCAACTGGAACGGATTGGTAGCCGGCAGCGGCCCTTCCATCGTCGAGCCGTACGCGCCCAGATTCATGAAACTCAGCGCATCGCGATCCGGCCCCAGCGCAAACACCAGCGTGCCATCTTTCGGATGCCCCAGATACTGGCGCACCTCGGCCTGCATCGCCGCCGACGCCTGCGCCATCAGCTTGTAGCGCAGTTGCGCATACGCACGCGTGGTCTCCATGAAGGCCGTGCGTATCCCCGACTGCGTGCGCCGGCCCGGCAGGCATAGCAGCAAATTGCCAAAGGAATCGAGCAAGGCCACCGCATCGCCATCACCGCCATACTCGCGGTCGCGTTCCATGGCCCGCAACAGGAATGGTGCCAGATCGGCATCCGGCTGCTGCGGCGTGCAGCGATAGGTCAGCGCATCGGGATACAGCTTCTTCAGCTCGCGCACGATGACGTGATCGGGCGGCAGGGACGACGGGCACTTCAGCTGTGACGGCGGCAGGTCCGCATCGAACAACTGCATCACGTCCGGCGTGGTGGCCTCGAACACCAGCGAGCACAGGGCTTGCGTCGGCTCCGACACCGTTTTCCCAATGAAGAACGACTTCGGCGTGGCCCCGGAAGCCGGACGCGCATACAGCGATGCGCCCAGCACGGCCGGATAGCAGAAGCGCGCTGCGGCTTGCTGTTGCAAGGCTGGCGGCAGCGAAGGGAACGTCGCGCTGCCGTCGTAATTGATGCCGGCCTTGTTGTCCGGCGCGGCCGCCACCAGATTGAAACCGGCCGCCAGCACGGCACCGGTGCACATGCAGCACGGGTCCAGCGTGGTGACGATGGTGATCTCTTCCGGCGCCGGCAGTTCGCGCCCTTTGGCGCGCTCGGCGAAATACCAGTCGATCAACTGGCGTTCGGCGTGCGCGGTCGGATCGAAGACCAGTCCGTGCTTGATGACATTGCTGTGCAGCGATTGCAGCACATTGCCATGCTGATCCAGCATCAGGCCGCCGACGCCGAAGGTGCCCTGCGTCTTGGCGGCGATCGCCTCCGACGCCGCAATGGCGACGGCGGCTTGCACGTCGATGGTCTTCTTGTAGGCCAAGGCTTACTTCTTCAAGTCCGCACCACCGAAGGCATTCGGCAGTTGCGCAGCGGCGGTGGTTTCGAAGATGTCGCCCTTCAGGTTGGTCAGCAGCACGGGCAGCTCATTGCCGCCCAGTTCCAGCGTCACCTGACGGCAGGCGCCGCACGGTGCGATGGGACCATCGGTTTCGCCGATGACCACCAGCTTGGCGAAATCGCCGGGCTGGTAGCCGTGCGCGATGGCGCTGAAGAAGGCGGTCCGTTCGGCGCAGTTGCACAGGCCATAGGACGCGTTTTCCACGTTACAGCCGTGGAACACCTTGCCATCGCGTGTCAGCAGAGCCGCGCCGACCTTGAAGTTGGAGTACGGGGTGTAAGCCTTCAGCCGCGCAGCAGCGGCTTCGGCGATCAGTTGATCATTGTTCACGGCATTCCTTGATAAGTGGCGGCCGGCTCAGGGACGCAGGGTGCGGTAGATCACCGGGTTGGCCGCTGGTGCCGCCTCGCTGATGGTGTACGCTTGCTGAATCTCGCGCACTGCCTGTTCGGCAGCTTCCTGCGTACGTGCATGCACCAGCGCCAGCGGTTGACCCACTTCGATCTTGTCGCCCAGACCCGCCAGCTCGGTGAGACCGACGGCGAAGTCGATCGGATCGGCTGCGCGGCGACGACCGCCACCCAGACTGACCACGGCCAGACCGATGCCACGGCAATCGGTGCTGGCGGCGTAGCCCGACACCAGCGCCGGAACCGGCACCACGATCGGCGCCTGTTCCAGATGCGTGTCCGGCTTCTCGATCAGGTCAGCCGGGCCACCCAGCGCCACCACCATCTTGGCGAAGCGCTCGGCAGCCGAACCGTTGTCGAGGCAAGCCTGCAGCTTAGCGCGCGCTTCGGTTTCGTTGCTGGCCAGTTTGCCCAGCACCAGCATCTCGGCGCACAGCGCCATCGTCACTTCGTGCAGGCGGGCCGGACGCGATTTGCCAGTCAGGTAGTCGAGCGCGCCGCGCACTTCCAGCGCGTTACCGGCGTATGGTGCCAGCGATTCGTTCATATCGGTCAGGATGGCCGAGGTCATCATGCCGGCGCCATTGCCAACCTTGACGATGCTGTCGGCCAGTTCCACCGATTTGTCGTAGGTTGGCATGAAGGCGCCGCTGCCGACTTTCACGTCCATGACCAGCGCATCGAGGCCAGCCGAGAGCTTTTTCGACAGGATGGAACCAGTAATCATGGCCACCGATTCCACCGTCGCGGTCACATCGCGCACGCCGTAGAAGATTTTGTCCGATGGCGCCAGCGACGAGGTCTGGCCGATGATGGCGACGCCGACTTCCTTCACCACCTTGCGGAACAGCTCATTGCTTGGCACCGTGCTGTAGCCGGGGATGGAGTCGAACTTGTCCAGCGTGCCGCCGGTGTGGCCAAGGCCACGGCCGGAAATCATCGGCACGAAGCCACCGCAGGCTGCGATCATCGGTCCCAGCAACAGCGAGACCACGTCGCCGACGCCGCCGGTCGAATGCTTGTCGACCACCGGGCCGGGCAGGTTCAGCGAGCGCCAGTCCAGCACTTCGCCGGAATCGCGCATGGCCAGCGTAAACGCGACGCGCTCGTCCATGGTCATGTCGTTGAAGAAGACCGCCATCGCGAGTGCGGCGATCTGGCTTTCGGTGACGCGGCCGGAGGTGATGCCGCCGACGAAGAACTGGATCTCTTCAGCGCTCAGGGCGCTGCCGTCGCGTTTCTTGCGAATGATCTCTTGAGGTAAAAACATGCGATGCTCCGCTATTGAGTTGTATTGGTTTGAAATGGCGCGGGCCGTGGCTGCACGCAAAACCCAGCGGCCAAAAGCCGGGGTCAGACCCGCCGGGTCTGACCCCAGGTTTGCGCCGTTGGGGTAATTACACGCCGTAAGGAATCCAGACGTTTTTGACTTGCGACGCATGCGCCAGCACGGCGCGACCGCCCGCTTGCGCGGTGCTATACCAGTCACGGCCCTTGGCACCGCCGACCCAGGTACGCTTCAGCGTCGCCGCCGACAGACGTTCCACCTCGGCGCAGCCCTCAGCCGAACCATCATGCCGCCACACAGCATCGATATCGCCATGAGTCGCCAGCGTACGCGCCAGCTCATCCGCGCTACCGGTGATGATGTTAACCACCCCCCCCGGCAGATCCGACGTATCAAACACCTGATACAAATCGGTAGCCGACAGCGGATGCGCTTCCGACGGCACCACCACCACGCGATTACCCAGCGCGATCGCCGGTGCCACCAGCGAAATAAAGCCCAACAGCGGCGCTTCATTCGGGCACACGATACCGATCACGCCAACCGGTTCATTCAGCGCCACGGTAATACCATGCATCGGCGGCTGATGCGCCAGACCGTCATATTTATCGGCCCATGCGGCGTAGTAGAACAAGCGCTCAATCGACGCCTGCACTTCTTTTTCCGCGTTCTTCGAACCCGTCATGGCCGCGATACGAGCCGCGAATTCCTCACCGCGCGCGGCCAGATTTTCAGCGATGTAGTACAGCACCTGCGCACGGTTGTGCGAAGTCGCCTTGGCCCAGCCACCAGCCTTGTGCGCTGCTTCCACAGCATTACGGATGTCCTTGCGGCTGCCCTCGCCCACTTCGGCGATGAAGGCGCCATCGGCACCGTGAATCGCACGGCTGTAAGCACCGTCAGGGCGGGCCTGCTTGCCGCCGATGTACATCTTGGCAGTGCGGTCGATCGCAAACGCGCCACCAGCCGGAGCCACCTTGGCCTTGGCCTTGGCTTCCACCAGCGGTGCCGCCGGACGTGCATCTTCCGACAGCGCGGTCAGGTATTCATACATGCCTTCGCGGCCGCCTTCACGGCCAAAGCCGGATTCGCGGTAGCCGCCGAAGCCGCACGCGGCGTCGAACTGGTTGGCGGTGTTAATCCACACCACACCAGCCTTGATCTGTGGCGCGACATCCAGCGCCAGCGAAATGTTCTCGGTCCATACGCAGGCGGCCAGTCCGTACACGGTGTTATTGGCCAGCTGGACTGCTTCTGGCGGCGTGCGGAAGCTCATCGCCACCAGCACCGGGCCAAAGATTTCGGCTTGCGCCACAGCGGCCGAAGTCGACGCGCCAGTGATCAGCGTAGGCGGGAACCACGAGCCGTTGGCCGGGATCTCACAGGCTGGCTGGTACACGGTGCAGCCTTCGGCACGTGCCGATTCGACCAGCGCGGCGATGCGCTGCTGCTGGACCGGATCGACCAGCGCGCCGATATCAACCGACTTGTCCAGCGGCGAACCAAGGGTCAGCGTGTTCATGCGGGCGCGCAGCTTGGCGAGGAATTTCTCTTCCACGGATTCGGCCACCAGCAGACGCGAACCGGCGCAGCAGACCTGCCCCTGATTGAACCAGATCGAATCGACCAGACCTTCAACGGCGGCATCCAGATCGGCATCTTCAAACACGATGAACGGCGACTTGCCGCCCAGTTCCAGCGACAGCTTCTTGCCGCTGCCAGCGGTGGCCATGCGGATCAGGCGACCGACTTCGGTCGAGCCGGTAAAGGCCAGCTTGTCGATGCCCGGATGGTTGACGATGGCTTCGCCGACGCGGCCATCGCCGGTGACGATGTTGACCACACCGGCCGGTACGCCAGCCTGCACGCACAGTTCGGCGAACAGCAGCGCGGTCAGCGAGGTGAATTCGGCTGGCTTGAAGACGACGGTGTTACCGGCCGCCATGGCCGGGGCGATTTTCCACGACAGCATCAGCAGCGGGAAATTCCACGGCACGATCTGGCCCACCACGCCCACGGCGCGGTAGTCGGCAAATTCTTCGGCCTGCAATTGGGCCCAGCCAGCGTGGTAGTAGAAGTGGCGCGCGGCCAGCGGCAGGTCGACATCGCGGGTTTCGCGGATGGTCTTGCCGTTGTCCAGCGTCTCCAGCACGGCGAACAGGCGCGAATGCTTTTGCAGCAAACGGGCCAGCGCGTACATGACTTTGGCACGGCCATGGCCGCCCAGTGCCTGCCAGCCCGGCTGGGCGCGGCGTGCCGCTGCCACAGCGCGGTCAACGTCGTCGCCGCTGGCCTGGGTCAGGTCAGCCAGCTTGGCGGCATCGGCTGGATTGGTCGAGGCGAACAGTTCGCCCGGCGCGCTCCATGCGTTATCGATGAACAGACCGAAGGTGCGGCCATGCTGCTCCAGCCACGCTTGCGCTTCTTTTTGGCTTTCGGGTGCTGGGCCGTATTCCATGGTATTGAGGATCTCTTTGATTGTTGGCATGACGTGGTCCGTGTTTTATGGTTGCGCGTGGCGGTGAGCGGCCGAGTAGCTGCCGGTCACATAGTGTTCCAGCTGACGTTCGATGTCGGTCAGCAGGCTCGAAGCACCAATCCGGAACAGGTGCGGTTCCAGCCACTCATTGCCCAGTTCTTCCTTCATCAGGGTCAGGTACTGCAGCGCAGCCTTGGCCGTGCTGACGCCACCGGCCGGCTTGTAGCCGATCTTGAAGCCGGTCTGCTCGTGATATTCGCGGATCGCGCGCACCATCGTCAGCGACACCGGGATGGTGGCGTTGACAGGTTCTTTGCCGGTCGAAGTCTTGATGAAATCAGCACCGGCCATCATGCACACCCACGAGGCCTTGGCCACGTTTTCCAGCGTGACCAGTTCACCGGTGGCCAGAATCGCCTTCACGTGAGCGTCGCCACAGGCTTTGCGGTAGGCCAGCATTTCGTCGTACAGCGCTTGCCAGTTACCGGTCAGCACATGCTGACGGGTGATGACGATATCGATCTCGCTGGCGCCAGCGGCGACCGACAGTTCAATCTCGCGCACCTTGGTTTCCATGCTGGTCAGGCCGGCCGGGAAACCAGTCGACACGGCGGCGATCGGCAAACGGCCTTGCAGTACCTGCACTGCCGGCTGGATCATCTCGTGGTACACGCACACGGCGCCGGTGGTCAGCGGGTAGTCCTGCAGGCCCAGCGCCGCGACCAGATCGGCGCGCAGCGGCCGCATCGCCTTCATGCACAGGCGCTCGACGCGGCCCGGCGTATCGTCGCCGGACAGCGTGGTCAGGTCGATCAGGCCGATGGCCTTGACCAGCCAGGCGGCCTGATATTCCTTCTTCACCGTGCGGCGGTTCGCCAGACTGGCGGCGCGGCGGTCGGCGGCGGATTTGTTGATGTGGATATGGTTGATCCAGCCCAGGTCCAGTGGGACCGCTTCGTTCCGTTTGAAGTCGGTAATGATGGTCATAACAGATTGCTTCCGTGGGAGAGTGGTTTAACGCCGAGGTGATGGGCCAGGGTCTGGCCGATGTCGGAGAAGGTTTCAGAGATGCCCAGCGCCTGCGGCTTCACGCCCGGACCGAAGAAGATCATCGGGATGTGTTCACGGGTGTGGTCGGAGCCCGGCCAGGTCGGATCGCAGCCATGGTCGGCGGTGATCACCACCAGATCGCCCTCTTTCAGCTGGCTGATAAATTCCGGCAGGCGCGCATCCATCTCGTGCAGCGCGTTCGAGTAGCCGCTGACGTCGCGGCGGTGGCCGAAGGCTTGATCGAAGTCGACGAAGTTGACGAAGGTCAGCGACTTGTCACCGGCTTCCTGCTCGACTTTCAGCAGCGCGTCGAACAGCGCCATATTGTCCTTGCCCTTGACCAGGCGCGACACGCCCTGGGTAGCGAAGATGTCGCTGATCTTGCCCAGTGCGATGACTTCGCCGCCATCGTTCTTGACGTGGTCCAGCAGCGTCGGCGCCGGTGGCGCAACCGCGTAGTCGTGACGGTTGGTGGTGCGGGTGTAGTTGCCGTTGGCGCCGAGGAAGGGACGCGCAATCACGCGGCCGATGTTGTACGGCTCGACCAGTTTGAAGGCAATTTCGCACAGCTCATACAGGCGCTCCAGACCAAATGATTCTTCGTGCGCCGCGATCTGCAGCACCGAGTCGGCCGAGGTGTAGAGGATAGGCTTGCCGCTGGCGACATGCTCGTCGCCGTGCTTGTTGATGATCTCCGTGCCGGAAGCATGGCAGTCGCCGAGGAAGCCCGGCACGCCGCCCAGTTCCTGCAGCTTGGCGGTCAGCTCGGCCGGGAACGAGGGCACGGTTTTCGGGAAGTAGCCCCAGTCGAATTCGACCGGCACGCCAGCGATTTCCCAGTGACCGGACTGGGTGTCCTTGCCGGTCGAGCGCTCGCGCGCGGCGCCGTAGGCAGCCGTGAAGCCGTCGCGCAGCGCGAAGCCTTCGGCCCAGCTGCCGCTGGCGGCGTGACCGGCGGCGGCCAGACCTAGTTGTTCCATGGTCGGCAGCACCATCGGCGTGCCATTCTTGGCAGCCCAGGCGGCGATGTGGCCGAAGGTATTGGTACCGACGTCATTATATTTGGCGGCGTCCGGGGTGGCACCCAGGCCGAAGGAATCCAGCAACAGGATAAATGCGCGTTTCATGTCGATCTCCGATGAGGCAACCCGTCGTTCCCGCGCAGGCGGGAACCTATGCTGACGCTCCGTTCATATTCAGCATGGGTCCCCGCTTGCGCGAGGACGACCGGAAAGCTATACAGTGTAGGCCGAAGGCCAGAAAAGCAAAGGGGCGGATCAGCCGCCCCTTGGGATTACGCCTGCGGCGTTTTAGCCACGTTGGCCAGGAAGCCAAGAATCAGCGTCACCAGCGATGTTGCCGCGACGGCGGCATACTTCAGGGTCTGCTCGTGCGACAGCGGGAATGGCGACAGGCCTTCGGCCAGATTCGTCACGGCCGACACACCCACCACTTTCAAACCGCAGTGACGGGCCGACACCACTTCCGGCACCACCGACATGCCGACTACGTCAGCGCCCAAGGTCTTGAAGGCGCGGATTTCAGCCGGGGTCTCGAAATTCGGACCGGCGTAGGCGATGTACACGCCATCATGCAGGGTGATGGTTTTTTCATCGGCGCTGGCGTGCAGCAACTTGCGCAGGTCGGCATCGTAAGCGTTGGCCATGCTGAAGAAGCGTGGACCGAAACGCTCGTCGTTCGGGCCCATCATCGGGGTGCCCGGCAGGAAGTTGATGTGATCCGTCAGTGCCACCAGCGAGCCGGCGTCGACTTCGGTGCGCAGCGAACCGGCCGCATTGGTCACGAACAGCATTTCGCAGCCCAGCAGTTTCATGGTGCGCACTGCCGACGTCATCACACCCAGACCATAGCCTTCGTAGACATGGCCACGGCCCTTCATGCACACTACCGAGACGCCCGACAGGGTGCCGATCACCAGTTCGCCGGCGTGGCCGTGCACGGTGGAGATCGGGAAGCCTGGCAGTTCGTCGTAGGCAATGGTGATCGCGTCCGTCATCTGCTCCGCCAGCACGCCCAGGCCCGAGCCCAGAATCATCGCGATGCGCGGTTTGAAGTCGGCAGGAAGACGGGCACGAATAATGGCGGCGGCCTGGAACGGAGCATTGTTAGACATGGTTATCCTCGGTTTTGTGTATAGGCGACATGATGCATCATGGTACATATGTATGGCAAATACAATTTTTCTTCGATATTTATATAAAACTCATATAAATCCGGGGTATTATGAATCACAGCAACGTCCGCGTGGCTGCGGGTTTGACTAAATTTGGACAAATGTTTACCATGCAGGACAAATGTTTAAACGGACCTAGACCGGAACCCACCGTGACCGACACCTCCAAAAAAGAGCAGCTTTACCAGCTGATCCGCGCCAATCCCTTCATTTCCCAGCAGGACCTGGCCGTGCAGCTGCGCTTGTCGCGCTCCGCCGTGGCCGGCCACATCGCCGGGCTGACCCGCGAGCGCCGCCTGCTGGGCCGCGCCTACGTGCTGCCCGACAAGCGTCCGGTGATGTGCATCGGCGCCGCCAACCTGGACCGCAAGCTGCGCACGCTGGCGCAGATCCAGATGGGCACCTCGAATCCGGCCAGTGCCGAGGAAGTCTACGGCGGCGTAGCCCGCAACATCGCCGAAAACCTGACCCGCCTGAACGTGCCAGCCGCGCTGCTGACCGCCCTGGGTGACGACAGCGCCGGCCGCATGCTGCAAGAATACGCCGAAAGAGCCGGTATCGATACCCGTGGCAGCCTGCGCCTGCCAGAAACCCCCACCGGCACCTACACCGCCATCCTCGATGACCGTGGCGAACTGGTGGTGGCATTGGCCGATATGGCGCTGTACGACCAGATCACGCCCGCCTTCCTGGCCAGCCGTCAGCCGCAGCGCGCTGCTGCCGCCCTGACGGTGGCCGACCTGAACCTGCCGGCCGCCTCGATCAGCGCCCTGCTGCAGGACGCCCGCCGCGATGCCGTGTCGCTGATCGTGGTGGCCGTCTCGCAACCGAAGATGACCCACCTGCCGCCCGACCTGCACGGCCTGCGCCTGCTGATCCTGAATCGCGGCGAACTGGAAACCCGGGTCGGCCGCGCCCTGCCGACCGAAGCCGAGGTACGCACCGCCTGCCAGCAAGTGCAGGCGCAGGGCGCGCAGGACGTGATCGTCACCTGCGGCAGCCAGGGCGTATTCCACACCCGCGGCAATGAGCTGGTCTGGCTGGCCGCGCATCCGGTGCAGGTGGTCGACGTCACCGGCGCCGGCGATGCCTTCTCGGCCGCCGTCTGCTGGTCGCTATATCAGGGCAGCGACGACCTGACGCTGGCCTGCCGCCGTGGCCTGAAAGTAGCGGCCATGACGCTGGAGAGTCAGGAAACTGTCTCGCCGATGCTGGCCGCCGACGTGCTCGACGAAATCCACGATTTCGATCTGAGCGCCCCGCTGTTCCCCATTCCCGACTGACCGCTGAACAGGATCACCCCATGCAACGCTATCTGAATTTTTCGCCCGAAGTGGCAGCGGCCCGCGCCGCCGGCAAGCCGATTGTGGCACTGGAATCGACCATCATCTCGCACGGCATGCCGTATCCGCAGAACGTGCAGATGGCGCGTGAAGTGGAACAGATCATCCGCGACGGCGGCGCCGTGCCGGCCACCATCGCCATCATCGGCGGCAAGATCTGCATCGGTCTGGCGCCGGAACAGCTGGAACTGCTGGGCACCTCGCCGGACGCCATGAAGGTCAGCCGGCGCGACCTGCCCTACGTGCTGGCGCAGCACAAGCTGGGCGCCACCACCGTGGCGGCGACCATGATCTGCGCCCAGCTGGCCGGCATTTCCGTGTTCGTCACCGGCGGCATCGGTGGCGTGCACCGTGGTGCCGAGACCAGCTTCGACATCTCGGCCGACCTGCAGGAGCTGGCCCAGACCTCGGTGGCGGTGGTGTGCGCCGGCGTCAAGTCCATCCTCGACATCGGCCTGACGCTGGAGTATCTGGAAACCCACGGCGTGCCGGTGGTATCCATCGGCCAGCGCGAGTTCCCCGCCTTCTTCACCCGCGAGAGCGGCTTCAATGCCGACTTCCAGCTTGATACCCCGGCCGAGCAGGCCGCCTTCATCCACACCAAATGGGCGCTCGGCCTGCAGGGCGGCGTAGTGATCAGCAATCCGGTGCCGGCCCATCAGGCCATGCCCAAGCAGGAGATCGACAGCATCACGCTGCAAGCGTTGCAGGAAGCGGCCGATGCCGGCATCAGCGGCAAGCAGGTCACGCCATTCCTGCTGGGCCGCATCAAGCAGTTGACCGAAGGCCGCAGCCTGGCCACCAATATCGCGCTGGTCAAGGACAATGCCCGCGCCGGTGCCGCGCTGGCACGCGCCATGCACGAGCATCCACTGGCACAGTGACGCCATGTCCATCGACCTGAAACAGCTCAAGTACTTCCTCGCGGTCGCCGAGGAGAAAAGCTTCAGCCGCGCCGCCGAACGGCTGCATATCTCGCAGCCGCCACTGAGCCAGCAGATCATGAAGCTGGAAAGTGAGCTGGGGGTGCGCCTGTTCGCCCGCACCACCCGTACCTTTGAGCTGACGGTGGAGGGCAAGGCGCTGATGAGCGAAGCCGCCGATTTGCTGGGCAAGATGCGCATGACCATCGACACCATCCGCCAGATCGACCGCGGCGAAGTGGGCCGGCTGCGGGTCGGCATCGTGGGCTCGGCCATGTGGGGCCCGATTCCGTCGCTGCTGGAAGAGTTCCAGACCAAGTATCCGCGCGTGACGTGGACCCTGCATGAACTGGGGCCGACCTTGCAGTACGAAGCACTGCGCGCCAAGCAGGTCGATGTTGGCTTCTGGCGCGAACCGAAGCTGGACGAAGATGACCTGAAGACCGACAACCTGCGGCAGGAACTGTGCTTCCGCGAGAATGTGTGCGTGGCGATCAACGAGCATCACCCGCTGGCCAAGCAGGACGCGATTGAGTTGATGGATATCGCACAGGAGCCGATGCTGACCCTGGCCCTGGATAAATCGGCGTTCCCGCGCTACCTGATCCAGTGCTGCGTCAAGGCCGGTTTCCAGCCAACCATCTTCCAGGAAGCGTCCGAGCCGCAAACGCTGCTGGCCATGGTGGGTGCCGGGCTGGGCGTAGCGCTGCTGCCGGAAACCACGGGCCGCATCGGCTGGCCGGGCGTGGTATTCCTGCCGATCCGTACCAATCCACCGTCGGCCAACCTGTACGTGACCTACACGACGCTGGACGACGCGCCAGTGGTGCGCGCCTTCCTCAACATCCTGAACCCGCCGGAGCGCTCAGTGGGTGACGCCGCCTGATTCGCGCACGTCGACATCAACCGCCAGCGTGGTACGGATCGCGATGCGCAAACCCTCCACCATCTGCGCCAGCGTCATGCTGGCGGCGCCGGGGTGGGCGGCGGCCTGTTCGGGCAAATACGGAATATGAATGAAGCCGGCGCGCATGGTGGTACCCCACTCCGCGGCCTGGTGCATCAGGCCATAAAACACATGGTTGCAGACGAAGGTGCCAGCGCTCTGCGACACCGAGGCCGGGATGCTGTTGTCGCGCAGCGCATGCACGATGGCCTTGATCGGCAAGGTTGAAAAATATGCCGCCGGGCCATTGCCGGCAATCCGCTGGTCGACCGGCTGACGCTTGTCGTTGTCCGGGATCGGCGCATCGTCAACGTTGATGGCAATCCGCTCCACCGTCATGTCAACCCGGCCACCAGCCTGACCGACCGCAATCACTATGCTCGGCTGCAACTCTTCCACGGTATGGTGCATGACCTTGTTGGCCAGCCCAAACACGCACGGCAGCTCGCGCGCGTGCACCTCGAAGTCGCCTTCGTGCCACCCATCGAGGGCGCGTACGGCCTCCCACGAGGGGTTAATGCTCTCCCGGTTGAATGGTTCGAACCCGGTCAGCAAAATTATCTTTTTCATCCTGATTTACTCCAGTTGCATGCACTACTTTACATCAACCGGCGGAAAATTTCCCAAAAACAATAAATTGTTATTGATACATCAAGAAGTACAACAGTACAATATTTACGCCCAATAAAGGCAAGGCCGTGCCGATCTGCGCCTTGATTACGGCATTTTTGTCGGACAACTCCAGCAGCGCCGCCGGGACGATGTTGAAGTTGGCCGCCATCGGCGTCATCAGTGTGCCGCAGTAGGCGCTAAACATGCCGATCGCCGCCATCACGGCCGGATTCGCATGGTACACGCCGACCAGCACCGGGATCCCGACCCCGCCGGCAATCACCGGGAAGGCCGCGAAGCCATTGCCCATCACAATCGTGAACAGGGCCAGACCGATGCAATACACGGCCACCGCCACCAGCCGGCTGTCCATATTGATGTAGGACGTGACCACGTGTGCCACCGCCTTGCCCATGCCGGCTTCCGTGAACAACAGCCCCAGCACCGCCAGCATATGCGGCAGCACCACGGCCCAGCTTAACTGGTCGACCAGCCGGCGCTGTTCGCGCAGCGCCTGCAGCGGCGTCGAACGGGTCAGCCAGCACGCCAGCGCCACGGCCAGTATGGCACCGCAACCGAGTGCCGCCAGCGTGACGTTCTTCGGATCGAGCAAGAAGGCGCCATCGATCTTCACATCCTTCAATACGGTGGAACCGATCATCGTGGTCAGCGGAATCAGCAAGGCCGGCAGCAGCAGCTTGTGGCCCAGTTGCGCCGCGCTGGCGCGGCGCTGTTCAGGTGACCGCTCGCTGTGGCGGCCCAGCGTGACGCCGCCGCAACCGGCAATCAGCGCCATCGCCGTCATCACCAGCCCGGCCGCCACCGGCGGCAGGACATCGCCGGCCAGATAAATGATCGCATACAAACCCCAGAACGCGGCGCTCGAATAGCGCCGTGGATTGTGGGCGTCGCGCAGCGCCATGACGGCGATCAGCGCCAGCATCACGCCCAGCAGCAGGTAAAAATAATCGAGCTTGATGATCATGCGGCTGGCCCCTTGGCCTGCACTGTCAGTTGGGCATGGCGCAGCATTTCGCGCGCGATCTGGCGGTCCAGCCGCAGCAGCCGCCAGGAGTGGATGATGAAGGCCATCACGGCGGTCGGAATACCCCACAGCGCCATGTGCAGCGGATCGACTTCCAGCCCTTCGCCGCGCAGGATGGTCTGCATCAGCACGATCGCACCGAAGGCCACGAACACGTCCTCGCCGAAGAACAGGCCGACGTTGTCGGTGGCGGCCGACATGGCGCGGATGCGCTGGCGCAGCGGCTCGGTCAGCGCCGGATAGCGCACTTCAGCCGCGCCTTCGGCCATCGGTGCCACCAGCGGGCGCACCATGTTCGGATGGCCGCCGATGCTGGTCAGGCCGAAGGCAGCCGCCACTTCGCGGATCGCCAGATACACCACCAGCAGGCGGCCGGTGGTGGCGGAACGGATGCGCGCAATCGAAGCCTGCGCGTGTTCCTTCAGGCCGAAGCGTTCCAGCAGGCCGATCGCGGCCAGCGGCAGCAGCAGAATCAGCGGCAGGTTACGGGTCTTGATGAAGGCCGCGCCCAGCGAGGCCAGAATGTGCTCGACCGGCATCGCCGCTGCCACCCCGGTCACGCCGCAGGCGGCGATCACCACCAGCACCGGATGGGCGCGCAGCGCGAAACCGGCCACGATCACGGCCACCCCCAGCAAGGGCCACAGATTGACTGCTGTTTGCATGACTGCTTCTCCAAAAACAAAAAAAAGTCCCCGCGCATCTGCCGATGCGCGGGGACCTTAGCCTACCTTAAAACGACGTCAGCGTGCGATCAGAAATTGACCTTGAACGTAGCGCCCACGGTACGTGGCTCGTTCAGCATACCGGTCAGGTTGTCGAAGTCGATGGCGCCGATGATCACTTGCTTGTCAGTGATGTTGCGGGCAAACGCAGCGACTTCATAACGGCCCCACTTGTAACCAGTGCGCAGGCCACCTTCGACCAGCGACTTGGCCTTGTACTCAGGCGCTTCGTACAGGAAGAAGTTGTAGCTGCTGCGGTAGGTCCAGTCGGTGTAGGCGTAGAACTCGCCGTCGCCGATTTCTTTGCTGTACTTCAGGGTGAAGTTCAGCTGGGTCTTCGGTGCGCGTGGCAGCGGATTGCCATCGATCTTGGAAGTACCAGCGAACGGACCGGCCGCATTGGTCGGGGTGCAACCGTAGTTGAACGGTGCCGTATTCGGCAGGTTACCGCAGTACTGCACGAACAGGTTCTTGTCCTTGATCTGGGTGTCGTTGTAGCTGCCGCCGATGGTGGTGCTGAAGCCATCACCCAGATTGGCCTGGAAGTCCACTTCCAGACCCTGGCCAGTGACTTTTTCAGCGTTGATCAGCTGGTTCATGTTGATGGTGCCGCTACCAGCGGTCAGCTGCTTGTCATTGACGCGGTACTGGAACACCGACACGCTCAGGCGGGCGCGCTTGTCGAACAGGTCTTGCTTGACACCGGCTTCATACGACAGCGCTTTTTCAGCACCGGCGAAGGATGGCTTGTCGCCCAGGCCATTCAGACGACCCTGCATCGACGGCGCACGGTAACCGGTTGCCACGCGGGCGAACAGATTGGTCGACTTGTCCAGTTCATAGGTGCCGCTCAGATCCCAGCTGACGTTGTGCGAGGTGTTGTCGATCTCGAACGGGCCGGAGGACTTCGGTGGTTCCACGCGAACGGCCGAGAATTCCTTCTTGTCGCTGGTGTAGCGCAGACCGCCACGCACCTTCAGCTTGTCGCTGACGGTGTAGTTCAGCGAGCCAAACGCGGCCCACGACTTGGCGCTCTGGAATTGCTGCGCATACGCGGCATTCTGCGGATTGCCCGGCGCGAAGGTGTTGAAGCTGATCGAATCGATCTGGATGTCCTCGTTGAAGAAGAACAGGCCACCGATCCACTGCAGCGGACCCTTGTTGTTCGACTCGGCGCGGAACTCTTGCGAGAACTGCTTGTGGTTCGGCAGCAGGTCGGCCGTTTCGACGGCGAACGGGATGAAGCCCGGGCCGTACGGTGGCGCGTAGGAGGCACCGAAGCCGCCATCGACGTCGGCACGGCTGTTGAACTTCAGCGTTTCGTAGCCGGTGATCGAATGCAGCGTGATGTCATCCATGTTGTACTTCAGGCGCAGGTTGCCGCCCTTGGTGCTCAACTTCTGGTAGTTGACGCCATCGCTAGGGTAGCTGCCATAGTCGAAACCGTCGACCAGGTCATTGGTGCCCTTCTTGATGATGTTGGCGCGGAACAGGGTGGCGCTACCATGGTAGTCACGCTCGTGGTAGTTGACCAGCGCGCTCAGGTCCTTGTTCGGCTGGATCAGCGCTTGCAGGCGGAAGGCGTTGTCGCCGTAGCCTTCGAAGTCCTGGGTGCCGGTGTTCTTGTTCGGGTTGGTGTTGTGGACGCGGTCGCCACGGTGCTGGCTGGTGCCCGAGAAGCGCAGGGCCACGGTGTCGCTGACCGGGATGTTGTAGGCGCCTTCGACCGTCTTGGCCGAGTAGTTACCGATACCCAGCGTCAGATAGCCTTCCTGCTTGAACACCGGCTTGGCCGAATCGAACTTGATGACACCGGCGGGCGAGTTACGGCCGAACAGCGTGCCTTGTGGGCCGCGCAGTACTTCAACCTGATCGACGTCGAACACCGGGAAGCCTTTCAGCATCGCGTTTTCCTGCACGATATCGTCCATCACCAGGCCGACTGGCTGCGAGGCGTTCAGGTCGAAGTCGGTGTTACCCAGACCACGGATATAGAAACGCGGGAAGGTACGGCCGTAGTCCGATTCCACGTTGACCGACGGCGTACGGCCGGACAGGAAGCGGATGTCGGCAGCGCCCGAGGTCAGCACGTCCAGCTTGTCGCCTTTCAGCGTGGCGATCGACATTGGTACGTCTTTGATATTCTCGGCGCGGCGCTGGGCCGTCACGATCACGGTTTCCAGCTGATTGCTTTTGGCGGCAGCCGGGACGGCGGTGCTGCTGTCCTGTGCATCGGTGGCAGCGGCGGCTTCAGCAGCCATGGCAGCGTGCAGCGGGAACGCGCCCGCAACGGCCAGGGCGATCAGCGATCGCGCGGCAAAACTCTTTTTGCTCATAAGTACAACTCCCTTGGTGTGGTTTGTGGTCATCCAGTTGCGTCTGTCGTCCGGCGCGGCCTTGTGGGCCGGCTTCGTCTCGTCGTTATACATCGCGCCTATGGCACGCCGACGACGCGCCTGGCACTGCAAAACATATGAAAGTAAGTAAATTTCTCATTTCAATATGCAATTATTGCCCATGCTAGCACGAAAAAAAATGTCATAAACTTACTTCTGAGCCAAGGCAATTCATATCGAATTCATATAAATAGCTAAATAAAATCGTATTTGTCGTACATATCATCGCTGGGGCATAGTAATGGGCTGCCCGAAAAAGCAGCGGCATCCCAGGCCGGTAGTCGTCAAAAAAGCCAGCAAAAGTGGCTTTTATCATGGGGGAATGGGTCTGCCAGCTGATCCGCTGGCGGGCCCGGCCAACGCCGGTATTGCAGGGCGCCACAGCGCTGCAGCAAGCCCGGACTGGCCCGAAAATTTTTCCAAACGGACAAAAAAGCAACAGCAATTCAATATTTTGTTCGGCAGCTTGTGTTGCGGCAGCGCGACATAGGCCATGGCAGGCACCGCGCGATGGGCGCGGCAAGCGGCCCGCCGCGTTTTCGATGCAATGCAATACTACGTGGATCACAACGATGACTGAGAGCAGCCTCCTGCAACAGAGCCGCCCGCGCGCCGTGGGTGCGCTGGGCCAACAACTGTGGCTCGACAACCTGAGCCGCCACCTGCTGGTGTCCGGCCAACTGGCCACGCTGATCGAGACCGACGGCATCGCCGGCCTGACCTCGAACCCGGCTATCTTCTGCCATGCGATCCGCACCGACCCGGCTTATCAGGCCGCGCTGCCAGCGCTGCGCGCCGCCGTCGCCGATCGGGAAACCCGGTTTGAAACACTGGTGCTGCCCGACGTGCGACGCGCCTGCGACCTGTTCGCGCCGCTGTACGAGAGCAGCGATGGCCAGGCCGGTTTTGTCAGCTTTGAAGTCTCGCCGCGGCTGGCGCATGACAGCGGCGCCACCGTGGCTGCCGCCCAGCGCCTGTGGCAGCAAATTGGCCGCCCGAACGCCATGATCAAGATCCCGGCCACGCCGGCCGGCATCGTCGCGCTGGAGCAGCTGACCCACGAAGGCATCAACCTCAACATGACGCTGATCTTCAGCGCCGCCCAGTTAAAAGAAGTGCAGGCCGCGCACCGGCGCGGGCTGGCACGCCGCCTCGATGCGCGCTGGTCGGTGCAGCGCATCGCCAGTGTCGCCAGTGTCTTCATCAGCCGGATTGACAGCGCAGTCGACCAGCTGCTGGCCGCCAGCTCCGGTGACGGCGCCGCCGCACTGCGCGGCCGCGCCGCGATCGCCGCCGCCCGCCTCGCCTACCACGACTGGCAGCACGACAGCAGCTTCGCCGTGTTCAGCGCGTTTGGCGCCACCCGCCAGCGCCTGCTGTGGGCCAGCACCGCCAACAAAGACCCGCAGCAGCGCGACGTGCGCTATATTGAGTCACTGATCGGCGCCGGTACCATCAACACGGTGCCGGAAGCGACGCTGCAAGCGTTTCGCGCACATGGCGTGGCGCAGGCCACGCTGGAGGGCGACCTGGGCGCCGAGCACGCGGTACTGACCCAGCTCGCGCATCTGGGTATCGATCTGGAAACGCTGGGCGCACAGCTGCTACAAGCGGGCCTGCTGCAATTTGAACAAGCATTTGACGAGCTGCTGGCCCTGATGGACTAGCGCAGCGCCCCCTGATATACAATATCGATCTTCCAGGAGCCTACTCATGAAATTTTCACAACTAAGTTTGACGCTGGCAGCGCTGTTTACTGCCGCTGGTGCGTCCGCGGCCGACCCAAAGCTGGGCATCGTGTATGACGCAGGCGGCAAGTTCGACAAGTCGTTCAACCAGTCCGCTTCCGAAGGCGCTACCCGCTTCAAGAAGGAAACCGGCATCAATTACATCGAGGTGCAAGCCTCCAGCGATACTCAGGCCGAACAGGTACTGCGCGGCCTGGCCCGCAAGAACCTCGACCTGATCGCCTCGATCGGCTTCGCCCAGACCCAGGCGGTGCAAAAAGTCGCCAAGGAATTCCCGAAAGTGCGTTTCGTGCTGATCGACGGTGTGGCGCAAGGCGCCAACGTCAATTCCATCACCTTCAAGGAAGAAGAAGGCTCGTATCTGGTCGGCGTGGCCGCTGCCATGGCCTCCAAATCGAAGAAGCTGGGCTTCATCGGCGGCATCGACATTCCACTGATCCGCACCTTCGCCTGCGGCTATGCGCAAGGCGCCAAGGCTGCCGTGGCCAAGGCCGAAGTGACCTCCAACAT
Source organism: Sphingomonadaceae bacterium (assembly GCA_041730475.1). Classification (GTDB taxonomy): domain Bacteria; phylum Pseudomonadota; class Gammaproteobacteria; order Burkholderiales; family Burkholderiaceae_D; genus Rugamonas. Next base: position 949 of record JBGSBQ010000004.1, on the reverse strand, counting down.
GGTCGGCACCACCGCCGCTGCCTGGAACGATCCGGCCAAAGGTGGTGAGCTGGCCCGTTCCCAGTTCGACCGCGGCATCGACGTGGTGTTTGCCGTGGCTGGCGGTTCCGGCATGGGCACGCTGCAAACGGCCAAGGAAAAAGGCAAGCTGGCGATCGGCGTCGATTCGAACCAGAACTACCTGTACCCGGGCACCATGCTGACCTCGATGGTCAAGCGCGTCGACAACGCCGTGTATGACGCCTTCATGCAGGTCAAGAACGGCAGCTGGCAAGCCGGCGTGACCGCCAAGGGCCTGAAGGAAGGCGGCGTCGACTGGGCGCTGGACAAGGACAACCGCAGCCTGATCACCCCAGAGATCGAGAAGCGCGTACTGGGTGCGCGCAAGGACATCATTGACGGCAAAGTCAAAGTCATCGACATCCGTTCGGGCGCTGCCTGCCCAGCCTGAATTCCTGCTTCATGACATAGCGCGCCGCCGGGGATCACACCTCGCGCGGCGCGTTTTAACTACTTATATCCTATGCAGCCAGCTGTAGAATTTCGCGGCATCTCCAAGCATTTTGGAGCCGTCAAAGCGAACACGGACGTCAGCTTCACCATCGCCAAGGGCTCGATCCATGGCCTGGTGGGCGAGAATGGCGCCGGCAAATCGACCCTGATGAGCATCCTGTACGGCTACTACCGCGCCGATGGCGGGGAGATCCTGCTCGATGGTCAGGTCCAGCCCATCCGCACCAGCCAGGAGGCGATCCGCCTCGGGATCGGCATGGTGCACCAGCACTTTATGCTGGTCGAGAACATGACGGTGCTCGACAACGTCATGCTGGGCACCGAAGGCGGCTTCAAGCTGGCCGCGCACCGCACCGCCACCGAGGCCAAGCTGCGCGAGATCTGCGAACGCTATCACCTCGACGTCGATCCGCTGGCCACCATCCATGATTTGTCG
>JBGSBQ010000003.1:0-26915 GCA_041730475.1 Sphingomonadaceae bacterium | reverse complement strand
CAAATTTTGGAAGAAGCGGGTAAGTTTTGCGCCGAAGTGTTACTACCCATTAACCATATTGGCGATCAGCAAGGGTGCAAATTAGACAATGTGACTCACGAAGTTAAAACGCCTGATGGCAGATAGTCTAAGGGTTCGATCAGGTGCACATTTTTGCGTCCTGCCAGAATGCGTTCTACCGGTTCACGGACATTGGGGTTGAAGTGCACGGGGTAGACAAACTCCACGTCGTCGCGCTCAGACAGCATGGCGATGGACTGGCAGATATTCTCAAATCCTTCGCCAAAATTCTCGCGGCGATGTCCGGTGATCAGCACCAATCGCTTGCGCTTATCTAAGAAGGCAAATTGCTGTTCAAGGCTCTCATGAATGGCGTGGTCTTGTTGGACCATAGATGAGGCCAGCAGCAAAGAGTCGATCACCGTATTGCCGGTGACACAAACGGCATCGGGCGCTACACCTTCTTTCAGTAAATTTTTTTGCGCCATTGGGGTGGGCGCAAAGTGCAGCGAGGCGAGCTTGCCGGCCGCCTGGCGATTGAATTCCTCCGGCCAAGGCGATTGTAGGTTGCCGGTGCGGAGGCCTGCTTCGACATGGGCCACTGGGATTTTCAAGTAGAAGCAGGCCAGCGAGGTGGCAAACGTGGTGGTGGTGTCACCATGGACCAGCACCAGGTCAGGGCGCCAGTCTGTAAATGCTGTTCGCAAGCCCAACAGTACGTTGCTGGTGACGTCAAACAGGTCCTGACCTGGTTTCATGATATTCAGATCGAAGTCGGGCTGAAGCTTGAATATGCGAAGCACCTGATCAAGCATCTCGCGATGCTGTGCGGTAACCAATACCTTGGTTTCGAGTTCAGGCGATTGGGCAAATTTCAGGGCGACGGGGGCCATTTTGATGGCTTCGGGACGTGTGCCAAACACTAGGCATACGCGTGGCTTGGCGGTAGGGGAAGTGGGCATAGAGTTCTATTGGATGGTCAAAGTGGTCAATTCATCATAACTTACGCTAAACAATTTCAGACGATATAGCTATCGCCTCATTAACAATTCGAGTTGTTTCTTGATGCAACGGTGCACATCGAGCGTTTGGCTGAAGGGCTGTTCTTGTTGATAGTTACGGGGTCTAGATAATTGATCGCATATCAAATTAGAGAAATTGTCCTTGTCAAAAAAATTGGTGAGTCTTACATTCGAAAACGTAGGTGCAAATTCTGCAACGGGAGCTGTGTCCGAGGCGACAATCGGTACACCGCTGACTGCGGCTTCTAGAAGTGACCACGAGAGAACAAACGGCGTAGTCCAATACGTATGGACCCGGCTGATGCTGAGTAGTTGGAGATAGTCACTGTATGGCAGTTTGCCCACAAAATGTACGCGGCGCAAATCGAGATCGGCGCCCATTTCTGCCAGCATATGGTTCCGCCAGCTAATACCGCTTGGTGCTGCATGGCCGTAACCGATCTCATCGCCGCCAACTACGATCGCATGCGCTTGCGGGTTGCGGCGTAACACCTCTGGCAGTGTGCGCATGAATATGTGGAAGCCTCGGACTGGCTCCAGATTGCGGGACACATAGGTAAGTACTTCATCGCCTGGTTTAAACTGGGAGAGTCTACCGTCGGAGGCCGTCAAATCTATTCGCGCGGCTGGATTAAAGCGTACACGTTCAAGGTCGATACCATCATGGATCACGGTAATCTTTTCCTGCGCCCAGACTGGATAAGTACTCTTCTGCCACTCGGTCGGCGAGATCGCCGCATCGGCAATTTCCATACTGAGCAGGTTGGTGATGTTCTTCAGCCGCAGCTGGCAGCGCTGAGCGAAGGTCAGCGGCGGCACTTCGGGATCGAAGCCGACATCCTGGCCTTCGGCGGCGTAGTAGTACTCGCAATACATCACCACCTTGGCCTGCGGGAACACGTCCTTAATGAACAGGGCTTCGCCCCAGCCGGGATGGGCGACGATGACGTCGGGCACGAAGCCCTCTTGCTTGAGCTTGAAAGCAGCTGCGGCGCAGGCTTCGGCGCGCAGGACGTGGGTTTCCTGGTTTTGCAGCATCGGATGGGTTTCTGGTGCGGTCGGGCGTAGCAGCGTGTAGTGGCGCAGCTGCACGCCCGCTGGTGCGGGCAACGTGCCCATGCTAAGGGCAACTACCTGATTGGCCGGGTCGCGCGCCAGGTCGGCCGACAGGTGCAGGAACTGGCCCGGGAAATTCTGGTGGATGAACAATACCTTCACAGGGCGACTCCGGCCAGTTCGTCGAAGACCGCTGCCGTTGTCGCTGGCATGGTGGCGATGGCCCACAGGTCGAGGCGGGTGCCTTCGTGCACGCGGGCTTCGCTGAAGCCGGCGTCGACCAGGCTTTGGCCCAGCGTGCGGGCGCTGAAGCCGGTGCGGTGGGCCATGTAGTGATTGCCTTGCTCGATGGCCGCTTGGTGCCCGAAAAGCACGTCGATTGCGTTGATTGGCCCGGCCTTCGAGATGTACAGCGGCTCGCTCAGCTGGTCATTGGCGATGTAGCGGGCAATGGCGCGCAGGTCCGGCAGGGTGATCAGCGCGAAGCCACTCGGCTTCAACACGCGCCGGAATTCGGCCAGCGCTTGCGGCACCTGGAATGAGTGCAGATGCTCCAAGTTGTGCGATGAGTACAGCCCATCCATGCTGGCATCCGCGACGCCGGCCAGATCGGTGATGTCGCCGACGATATCGGGTTGAACGGCCGGGTCGATGTCGAGCCGGATCTCTTGCCAGTCGGGCGTGCGGAAGCAGGCCGGCAGGCGCTGCGGATTCGGATGGCCGCAGCCAACGTGGAGCAGACGGCGCGTAGCGCTCGGGGGCAGGGGTGGCATCATATATCAGGTCGGGGAGGCGTCGAGATGGCCATGGCGCGCCGTGCGTGCGCGCGGCGGCAGCGCCAGGCCACCAAAGGCGTGGCTGTGGGGATCGAGGTTCAGGCTGGGGTGATAGGCCGGGTCGCGCAGCAGTACTGCGCCCCAGCGTTGCCGCAGCAGATCGACTTCGCGCTGGGCGCGGGCGCGCTTCTGCGGCGTGTCTTCATGGCCGCGGCTGGCCGATTCTGCATGCAGCAGGCGCGCATGCGGCGTCCAGATGATGCTCTTGCCGCTGCGGCGCACTTTCAGACACAAGTCGACATCGTTGAACGCCACCGGGAAGGCGCGCCCATCCATGCCGCCGAGAGCCTGATAGTCGGCTTTGCGCAGCAGCAGGCAGGCGGCGGTTACGCCACTCACCTGTTGCTGCAATTGGTTGCGGCCATGGTCGCCCCAGTCGGCGTCGGCCAGCCGGTTGCCATAATGACCGGCGACATTGCCGACGCCGAGCAGCACGCCGCCATGCTGGACCATGCCGTTTGGCCACAGCAATTTGGCGCCGACGGCGCCTACGCCGGGACGCAATAACTGGCCAATCAGCTCATCGAGCCAGCCGGCGTGCAGTGCTTCGATGTCGTTGTTGATCAGACCGACGATCTCGCCACTGGCGGCGGCCACGGCTTGATTGTTCAGGTCGGCGAAGTTGAAGGGGCCGGGCAGGGTCAGCACCTTCACCCCTTGCTTGGCGATGCGGCGCAGGTAGCGCAAGGTGGCGGCGTCGGTCGAGCCATTGTCGATGACGATCAATTCGAGCTGTGGCCAGTCGGTGAACGCTTGCAGGGTGCTGATGCAGCGTTCCAGCAATTTAACGTGATCGCGAGTCGGGATGATCAGGCTGACGGGAATGTTGCGCTCGTCAGCGCTGAGTGGCCGCAGCACCCGGCGGCAGGCCTGGGCCGGGTTGCGCGGTGCGTGCGGCAGAGGCGTCAGCACGGCCGCCGGTTCGACTTGTTGCAGGGCCTGGCGAGCGGCCAGGTCACGGGCGGCTTGCTCGGCTTCGCTGAGCGGGCTGTGAACCTGGTAGAGCACCCGTGGCAGGTGAATGATCGCGTCCATGCCTTGCGGCCATAGCGCCGCCAACACCTGCCACGCGAGTTGTGCCGGGTCTTGCGGTTCGGTGCGCGCCAGCAGGTCCGGCAACACGCTGGTACGGAACAGCATGCCATGTAGCGGATAATCGCTGGCCAGCGCATAGTCAGGATTCCAGGCTGGCTTGAACCAAGGTTGGCCGTTCTGCTCGCTGTCGCTGTATACCAGCTGAGCCTGTGGTAGTAGCAGACCAGTCAGCAGGTGGGGCAGGGCCTGCGGCGTCAGCGTGTCGCCCGCCCGCACGCAGGCCAGCACGTCACAGCTATCGGCCATGGCGAGGCGCAGGCGCGCGGCGAGGGTGCCTTCGCCGTACACGCGCATGGGCAAGCCTTGGGCCTGCAGGCTGGCCAGGGTCCGTTGACGGGCTTCTGGGGCCGGGTCACCGTCCACCAGAATGCCGATGCGCAGCGCCGCCAGCGCGGTGCTGAGCGGCGGCGCGGCCTGGGCCGCTTCGAAGTGGGCGGCCCAGGCTGGGTAGTGTGTCAGCGCCAGGCTGCGTGGCACGTGGCGTTCGTAGACATCGATCAGATTGGCCAGCAGGTCAGCAGCCGGGTCGCTTGCGGCGGGGCGCGGTAGCAACGCTTTCACGCCGGACAGGTGGCAGCAAACGCTGAGCGGGCTGCCGTTTAGGGCATTACCGTTCTGGTCGACCACGCGCACGCTGTGAACCTGGCCATCGGCCAGCGCTGGCGGCATGTCAAGCGTGAAGCCATGGTTGCCAACCTCGTAGGCGCGCAGCGCCGGATGGACCAGATTGGCGGCAGTTTGAGCCACCAGCTGATGATCAAGGTAAGCGCGTACTTCCAATGTGCGGCTCTCCTCGGAAGGATCAAAGGCCCAGCCGTGCAGGCGCAAGGCGCCGTCGGAAAAGACCCGGCTGCTGGCGGTGACCGAGGGCTTGGGCAATGCCTGCTGGTCTTGCTGTCCGGTCAGGCGCAGGCCGGTATTGGCGACCCGGACGGTCAGACGTCCGGCCAGGCGGTCGCCCTCTGGACCAAGATCGGCGACGAACCCATGGCAATCATCTTGTGGGGGGCTGGCGAGTGTCTGGAATTGTGCGGCCAGGTCGCTGCGCGCGACATCGGCGGCGACGCAACTCACGATGTCGTCATCGAGGCAGATTTCCAGCACGACGCGGGCATCCGGGTGTTCGGTATCGATGGCCCAGCCGATCAGCAGGCCATGGTGGAGTCCTTCCAGCGCGCCATGCCAGCGCGGGGCTGGTGCTGTCTTAGTGTTAATGGTCTTGATATGATTCTCCATGATCTTCCAGGGGGCGGCTCAGCTTGTGCGCGCGGCGGTATCCGCCTGCCAGTTGGCCAGCCACGCGTGCAGCCACGCGCGGGCATCAAAGTCCGCGTTCAGGCAGACGTGGGCGATGCCGGCGGCGGCATGGGCGTCGTCGCTGAGCACGACCTGGCAGGCGGCCAGGCCCAGCAGAGCGGTGTCGGTCAGCAGCGGAGCGTCGCGGCCGCGACCGCTAGGCAGGAGATCCACCACACCAGTATGCCAGAGCGCTTCGCTGCCAGCCCCGATAATCAACAGTCGCACTGGTTGGCCTGGCAGACTGGCCACCTGCCGCGCCAGTGCCAGCACGGCGGCGCTGGCGGGCGTGCCGTAGCGGAGTTGCCAGACGCCGCTGCGCAGCTGGGCCGCGGGCAGGGGGGCGGGCAGGGCCGCCGCCAGTTCGGTGCGGCTGTCGCTGGCGTCGCCAGTGTTGTTCAGCCAGGCATGGTTGGCCAGCTGCGCGCGCAGTGCCTGGCGCGCGTCGCTCAGAGGATCGGCTTGCGCGAAGCGCAGGAATGCGGCCTGGTAAGTCGGGTAGCGCGCTTGCAACACATGGCGGTTCTGGCGTACCCGCAGGCGCTTTTCGAAGCCGAACGAGGCGCCGCCGGCGTGCGCCACGAAGACGCCGGTGGCGGCCAGGTGGCGGTAGCCGGCCGCACGGGCGCGCAGGCACCAGTCGACTTCTTCGCCGTAGCCGCGGTTCAGACCGGCGCCGTCGAGCATGCCGATCCGCTCCAGTACAGAACGCCGTATCAGCATGCAGAAGCCGCAGCAGGATGGCAACTCGACCTCGGTGCTGGCGCCGTTGGCGTGCACGGCGGCGGCTGCGTTATCGAGCTCGGCAAGTTGGGTGAGCGTGGGCGCTGGCGCTGCGGAGCCCAGGCGCGGGAAACTGCTGATTTCGCCATTATTGGACCACGGCGACACCGACGCTACGTCGGCGGCACTGGCCAGGGCGCTGCCGAGGCGATCGATCCAGTTGCCGTGCACCAGAGTGTCGGCGTTGAGCAGCAGCACGTGATGGTCCGGGAACTGGCGCATGCCGCGGTTGCAGGCTTCGATGAAGCCCAGGTTGTGGTGGTTGCGCAGCAGTGTGATGGCGCCGTCGGCGGCCAGCTGGTCGAGCCAGGCCGACAGCGCCGGTTCCGGGCTGGCGTCGTCCACCACCACGACACGGGTCGGGGTGCGGTTGTGGACCAGGCTGGCGAGCACGCTGTCCAGACAGGCTTGCACGCGCTGCTGGTCGCGGTAGACCGGGACCACGATGCTGACCGGGTGCTGGGCGCTGGTCGCCGTTGCCACGGGGGTTGGCAGGGCCGGACCCGGCTCGGCATAAAAGGCCAGCGGTGAGCCTTGCAGCAGTTGTGCTGGCTGGCCGTCGGTCGCTTCCAGGCTGATCGACCAGACTCCGCCCGGGGTCGGGCACAGCAGTCGGAACAGGCTACCGTCGGCCGGCACTTGAAAGCGGTAGTGACGCTCTTCGCTCGAGAGCAGCAGATGGGCCTGCGGCGCGGCGTCAGCCGGCAGGAACAGGCGGCCATCGATATGGGGACCATTTTTCCAGCACGCGCCTAGGTGCGTGACACCGGCCTGACGCAACAGCGACAGCAGGGACGCATGTTGGCCGCTACGGCAGCGGGCGGGCAGGAAGCAGGGGCCGAGGCGGGCGACACTGGCGGTCGCGCCAGTCTCCAGCCAGGATTGCAGCAGGGCATCCTGCAGCAGGGGAAGTTCGGGATCGCGGATCCAGGCTTGATACCAGGCGCGCGCGCTCAATGCTGGCCGGCAGTGTTGCAGGATGCGGGCGCGGAGCAGGGCGGGCAGGTATTGATCTGGATGGCGGCGGCAGACCGTTTCCGCGCCTAACAGGGCAGCGGCGTGGTCGCCTTGTTCAAAAGAATGCAGCGCGTGCGCGATTAATGCATCGTCGCGCAGGCGCGGCATGGCCGTGAAAAAGGGGGCTTGCGCCCCCTCGCTGTGAGACTCTGGTAACAAATTACACGATGCCTGGAACGATGGTGACAGCACCCACCACGATGGCTTCTACGTGCACGGCGGTACCAGCATCATGCTGGCCTGCAATGACGGCGAAGTCCATGGCGAGTTCTGCACGGCTGGCACCGGCGTGCAGCGCGGCAGTCCAGTAGTCCAGACCAGCTGCTTCAGGGGCACGGCCGAACATGTTCACGTACAGGCTGTTGATGAAGGCAGCATCAGTCTGGGCGCCATGCAGCGTCTGGAACTCAGTGGTAGCGGCCAGAGCGGCGGCGGCGGCTTGCACCGTAGCGGCAGCACCTTTGTCGTACCATTGTTGCAGTTCGGTCGCGGTGGCATCGCGGCCCAGCGCAGCGTGGAACAGCGAAGCGATTGCCGCTTGCTTTTCGTTGGCTGCCAGGATCAGCGCTTTATTGTTGTCCAGTTGCACGTACTGCACATGCGACACGTCGGTCGACACGTTCGGTGCTACTGCAGCAGCACCGGAGACGGCGCCCTGCACCGCAGCGCCGGAAGGGCCGGTGTGGTTGATCACGGCATGGCCGTCAACGATGGTCACGGTGTAGTCGGCTTCGGCGCCGGTCAGTTTGACGATGGTGTGGCCGCTGGTGCCGCCAACCACGGTAGCATTACCCAGACCTGCGGTGACGGTGTCAGCGCCGGCGCCGGCGACGACGGTGCTGTTACCGGTACCCAGCACAACGCTGTAGTTGGTCTGACCTTGGAGAACGATATTGTCGTTACCCGCCGAGCCGACCACCAGGTGGGTGCCGGTGTTGGTATCGGTGGTATTGCCGACGACCAAATTGGCGCCTGCGGTGCCTTGCAGGATGACCACTGGTGGCGCCTGGTTCACGGTCAGCGTGCCGCCGCTGGTTGGGACGTAAGCGACGTCGGTGCCGCTGGCCACAGTCACCACGCCAGTGGCGCTAGGGGTGGCAGTGGTGAAGGTGACGGTCGAATTGCCGGCGGTCGACAGCTGGATGATCTGGCGAATGGTGGCGTCGGTGAACACCGGGGAATTAGCGCTGCGTAGCGCACTGCTGACGCTGGCGGTATCGGTATCGTACATATCGGATTCCTTGACATGAGATGGGTTGGACCGGGTCGGATGACCCGGCTACGGGTTAAGCTGGCTTTTTAGTACGAGCTTTTCTCTTAGGGGGGCTGCTGGCTGCCGTCGCCTGCGGCGGCGGCGTGCTGTCTGCCGGGCGATCAGCTTTAAAGACCTTGGTGCGCGAGGATGCCGCCCAAGGGTTCGGTGCGGCCTGCGGTACGGTGGCAGCCACCGCGCGCAAGCTGATGGCGGTCAGATGTTCCAGGCCGGATGGGCCGCTGAGCGGTATACCGGACTGGATCGGCATCTGGAAGCCGCCGGAAAAGTGCGCCACGCCGTCCAGTTGGTACTGCAGGGCGCCCGCGCCGACCAGCGCAAACGTGACTTCGGTGATGCGGCGTGCCTCGTTGCGGGTACCGCAGAACTTGCCGCTTTTGACGACCGGGATGGGGCCATAGCCTTCGATCGCCACGCCGTAGGCGAGATCGACATCCGCAGGCCGGTCGGGCCACATGACTTGAAAACCTTCCAGCCGCAGTCCGGACGCTGGCGTACCCAGACTTTGGCCGGGGGGAGCCACCAGATCGCCGGCGCTCTCGACGTGGCCGATCAGGGAAATGCCGTGGGCGGGGATGGCGATGGGCGGGCTGGGCACTGCCGCGCTCGCGACTGCAGGAATTGGCGGCGCTGGCGGGCGCGCTACGGCGGCAGGCGCGGTCGGCGTTGCATCCAGCGCAATTTGATCCAGACGCAACGCTGGCACCGGGTCGCCGGCCTGGGCCAGAAACGCCGTCACCAGTAACTCAACCGGTGCGCGGCTTACTTGCAGCACGATACAGTCGCTTCCATCACGCAAGATCGCGCCTTGCGTCGCCTCGGTATGTAGCGAGTTGAGCTGGCCGTCGCCGGCTGTCCCCGGAGCGCGCCCGATACTTAATGGTGCGGTGCCCCCTTTGGGGTAGCGCAGGATGTAGATACCAGGCGACAGTTTGATGACAGAGCTAGTAGTAGGCATTCGATTGTAATTTGAAAGTTACTACGTTTTGACAGTGGGTTACGCGAAGTTATGGCATAACAACTGGTATTTTATCGTAATATTGCTTGGTAGCACAAACCAATATTAAATTATTTGCAATCATTTCTTTGCGATGCAGCAAATTTATTGTGGAAAAGTAAGTGAATTACGTAATGAAATAGACTTACAACAAGATTATACAAAGAATTTAACATCTTAATTCTATCTTAAAGTTGCCTCTCACAATAAATTTCCCAAAAATAATGGTGATTTCGTGCGCTATATCAGCGTTGACGGGTGTCATATTGTTGTTAAAAAACCATTCGCTCGGGGCGCTGGTAAGGAAAACACGTAGTGGTTCTGCTCATTCAGTTCATGGCGATGGTTTGGAAGTGGCTGGTGGCCCTCAGTAGTGCGCTACGCATGCCCGTTTCAAACGAGGCGTGACCGGCGTCCGCCACCAGTTGCAAGGTAGCGCCGGGATAGGCTGCCAGCAATTGAAACGCCGTGACGGGCGGGCATAGCATGTCGTAGCGTCCCTGCACGATGACGGCGGGCAGGTGCTGGATACGCGCCATGCCAGCCAGTAGCTGGCCTGGTTCGAGGAAGCCGAGGTGGCGAAAATAATGGGCTTCCAGGCGGGCCAGTGGCAAGTCCAGCGCGTCATTCGGCGCCGCCTCGGCTTGTATCGCCCCCAGCAAGGTGGCGCGGCGTTGTTCATAGCGGCTCCAGCTGCGGGCGGCGGGCAGGTGGACGGCTGGATCGGTGCTGTCCAGACGGCGGCTGTAGGCGGCCAGCAGATCGTCCCGTTCGTCGAGGGGGAGCGGGGCCACGAAGTCGGCGTGCAACTCGGGAAAGAAGGTGATGGCGCCACGGAAAAACCAGTCAATTTCGCTGGCGCTGCACAGGAATACACTGCGCAGGATGAAGCCCAGACAGCGTTGCGGATGGGCTTGTCCATAGGCCAGCCCCAGCGTCGCCCCCCATGAGCCGCCATACACCAGCCACCGGTCGATGCCCAGCAATTGGCGCAGGCATTCGATATCGTCGATCAGCAATTGGGTCGTGTTGGCGCGGCATTCGCCCGGCGGCGTGGAGCGCCCGCAGCCGCGTTGGTCGAATTGCACGATGCGGTAGACCTGCGGATCGAAGAAGCGGCGCAGCAACGGCGAGGAGCCGCCGCCGGGGCCGCCGTGCAGCACCAGCACCGGTAGACCGTGCGGATGGCCCGATTCTTCCCAATACAGGGTGTGCAGTTCATCGGCCTGGAAAAAACCGTGGCGACGGGCGTTCAGCGGAGGGAATAGTGGGAGGTCGGAGTCGGGTGTCATGGTCGTGGGTCGGGGAATAGCCGGTACTTTCCCATCTTGTTCTGGAAATAGCCGTGTGGAAATATCGACGATAATGATACCCGTATCCACAGGAGCAGGCCATGGCTGAAGACAGCGACGCAGAAAAGACCGAACCCGCGTCAGCGAAGCGCCTCGAGCAGGCGCGTGAGGAAGGCGACGTGCCCCGTAGCCGGGAAGTGGCGACGTTTACCGTGCTGATGGCGGCCGGGGCCGGGCTGTGGATGACGGGCGGCGGGCTGGTGAGCCAGTTGCGCTCGGCGCTGACGTCCGGTCTGGCGCTGGATCCGGAACAGGTCTTTAATGCCGACGTGCTGCTGAACCGTATCGGCGTCGATGTGGTGCGCGTGATGCTGGCTTGCCTGCCGCTGGGCCTGGCCGTGATGGTGGTGGCACTGGCCTCGCCCTTGCTGGTCGGTGGCTGGCTGTTCAGCAGCAAGGCGTTCACGCCGAATTTCGGCAAGATGAATCCGATTCAAGGCATCAGCAATATGTTTTCCAGCAATGCGCTGGTCGAGTTGCTGAAGGCCATCGCCAAGACGCTGGTGGTTAGCCTGGTGGCGTGGCTGGTGGTCATGAAGCAGAAGGATGCCGTGATCGGGCTGGCGGTGGAACCGCTGAAGCTGGGCACGGTGCACCTGCTCGATATGCTGGGCAGCAGCTTCCTGTTCATCGTCGGCGCGCTCGGCTTCATCGCCGCCATCGATGGCCCGTATCAGATCTGGCATTACGCCAACAAGCTGAAGATGACGCGCCAGGAGCTGATCCAGGAATCCAAGGAATCGGACGGGAATCCGCAGGTCAAGGCCAAGATCCGCCAGTTGCAGCGCGAAATGGCCAAGCGCCGCATGATGGCCGACGTGCCGACCGCCGACGTGGTGGTGACCAACCCGACCCACTACGCGGTGGCGCTGAAATACGCCGACGGTGCGCGCGGCGCGCCGAAAGTGGTCGCCAAGGGCACTGACGAGGTGGCGGCCAAGATCCGTGAAATTGCCCGCGAAAACAAGGTCATCATGCTGGAAGCACCACCACTGGCGCGTGCGCTGTACAAGCACACCGAGATCGGTGACGAAATTCCGGAAGCGCTGTACTCGGCCGTGGCCGAAGTGCTGGCCTATGTGTTCCAGCTGCGTTTGTTTAGCAAGCATGGCGGCAACCGTCCGAATGAACCGAAAAAATTGCTGGTCCCGCCCGAACTGGACCCGCTCGACCCGGCCTATGTGCCGAAACATGGCCCGTCCCCTGACCCGCATAACGGAGCACCCGCATGAACGCCCTGAGCAACATTACACTGCCGCCGTGGCTGCAAAATCTGACGAGTGGCGCCAGCAAGAGCCTGGCAGCGCCCATCCTGATCATCATGCTGCTGGCGATGATGGTGCTGCCGCTGCCAGCGTTTGTGCTGGACCTGTTCTTCAGCTTCAATATTGCGCTGGCCATCATCGTGCTGCTGACCAGCCTGTACACCATCAAGCCGCTCGATTTCATGGCGTTCCCGACCATCCTGCTGATCTCGACCATGTTGCGGCTGTCGCTGAACGTGGCCTCGACCCGGGTGGTGCTGACCGAAGGTCATACCGGCGCCGATGCGGCCGGCAAGGTGATCGAAGCCTTCGGTCACTTCCTGATCGGCGGCAATTACACGGTCGGTATCGTGGTGTTCATCATCTTGACCATCATTAACTTCACCGTCGTCACCAAGGGTGCGGGCCGGATCGCCGAGGTCGGCGCGCGCTTCGCACTGGATGCGATGCCGGGCAAGCAGATGGCGATCGACGCCGACCTGAATGCCGGCCTGATCGGCGAGGCCGAAGCGCGCAAGCGCCGCAGCGAAGTGGCGCAGGAAGCGGAATTCTATGGCGCCATGGACGGTGCCAGTAAATATGTGCGCGGCGATGCCGTGGCCGGCATTCTGGTGACGGTGATTAACGTAGTGGGCGGCCTGCTGGTCGGCCTGCTGCAACACGACATGGCGTTTGCCGACGCGCTGAAGAACTACACGCTGCTGGCCATCGGTGATGGTCTGGTGGCGCAGATTCCGTCGCTGGTAATTTCGACCGCGGCCGGTATCGTGGTGTCGCGCGTGGCCAGCGAGCAGGACATTGGCACCCAGGTGGTGGGCCAGCTGTTCGCCAAACCGCAGGTGCTGTACATCACGGCCGCCATCATCGGCGGCATGGGCCTGATTCCAGGCATGCCGAATCTGGTGTTCCTGCTGCTGGCCAGCATTCTGGCCGGTTCTGCCTACATGATCACGCGCCGTGCGGCGACCGCGACGGCGGCGGCGGCCGAGGCGCCGGAAGCGGCACCAGTGGCCGCGCCGGAGCAGGAAGAGGCCAGCTGGCAGGACATCATGCCGGTCGATACGCTGGGGCTGGAAGTGGGCTATCGCCTGATCCCGCTGGTCGACAAGACCCAGGGCGGCGAACTGCTGAAACGGATCAAGGGCATCCGCAAGAAGTTTGCACAGGAAGTCGGCTTTCTGGCACCGCCGGTGCACATTCGCGACAACCTGGAGCTGAAACCGTCGGCCTACCGGATTACGCTGAAGGGCGTTGACGTCGGCGCCGGGGAAGCGTTCAACGGCCAGTTTCTGGCCATCAATCCGGGCATGGCGAATGGTACGCTGCCGGGTCTGGTCACCACCGATCCTGCCTTTGGTCTGCCGGCCACCTGGATCGACGCCAGCCTGCGCGATCAGGCCCAGACCATGGGCTATACCGTGGTCGATGCCGGGACCGTGGTGGCAACCCACCTGAACCACCTGATCACGACCCACGCCTCGGAGCTGCTGGGGCGCGCTGAAGTGCAGGCCCTGCTCGACCATTTAGGCAAGGATGCGCCCAAGCTGGTGGAAGATCTGGTGCCGAAGATGGTGTCGCTGTCGACGCTGCAGAAGGTGCTGCAGAATCTGCTGGTGGAAGGCGTGCACATCCGCGACATGCGCAGCATCATCGAGACGCTGGCCGAGCATGCCGTGCACACGCAGGATCCGGCCGACCTGACCGCGCTGGTGCGCATTGCGCTGGGCCGCGCCATCGTCCAGCAACTGTTCCCGGGCGCTGGCGAGCTGTCCGTGATGACGCTGGACAACCGGCTGGAACGCTTGCTGATGCAGGCGCTGGCAGCCAGCGGTCCGGATGGCGCCGGCATCGAGCCGGGACTGGCCGACACCATCGCCCAGCAGGCCCAGCAGGCTGCCAGCCAGCAGGAAGCGTTGGGGTTGACGCCGGTGCTGCTGGTGCCGGGACCGTTGCGCTCGCTGCTGTCACGGTTCCTGCGCCGCGCCTTGCCGCAACTGAAAGTGCTGTCGCATGCGGAGATCCCGGAGACCAAGACCATCCGCGTGACGGCGCTGGTCGGCCAGCAACCCGCCTGACGCTTGACGCGCTCGCGGTGATCAAGGAATCGCAGATGGATGCGCATCCGTTCGCGCTGGTGACGTTGGCTGATTGGTTGGCGCCCAGCCGGGGTCAGACCCGCCGGGTCTGACCCCAGTTTTGCGTTAGGGGCACGGCGTATCCTTCACCGATAGAGCCGGCCGGGCCTGATGGCGGCCGAGGGGGGGCGGGGCAGCCGCTGGTCTGGCCAGACAATATTGGCGCTGCCGTGACGCTGGAGCAAGTCTTCCACCGCAGTAAATTTGTGCGCCCCAGTACGAAATACGGGTCAAAACCATCCCTGTTCTGCAGATCATTTCCTTAGTGCATCGTTAATAATGGCACTGTCAGAGTAAAAAGCGCCTCCAGGTGGATGGCGCGCTGCTCACGCTACAGGAGTCAATGATGGCCACTACTATCCAGATCACGCGCGCTGCCCACTGCACCGGGAGCCGGCCATGAATGTGAAAAAGTTCACTGCCGCCAGCTCACGCGACGCCTTGCGCAAGGTGCGCGAAGCGTTGGGTCCGGATGCTGTCATCCTGTCGAACCGCCAGACCGATGGCGTGGTCGAAATCCTGGCGCTGGCGAATGACGATGCCGCCTCGCTGACGGCGCCTCCGGCCCACACCGCGATGGCCCAGCCGGCTCCGCAACTGGACCTGTCGATGGCCAGCCCGACACCGCAGCCAGCGCGCCGCGTGGTCGCTTCGCATGGCTCGTTTGCCAGCGCCACCGCTGCCGCCGCTCAGGCTTCGGCCCCGGCCCCGGTGGCTGCGCGCGCTGTCGCCGCACCGGCGCTGGACATGGACCGTATCTCGGATCTGGTAGCGGCCGCCGTCGCCAGTGCCAAGCAGAATGCTGCCGCCGAAATGCAGGGCATGATGAATGAAATCCGCGCCATGCGCGGCATGATGGAAACCCAGCTGGCGGAACTCAGCTGGGGCTCGACCGCTGCCCGTGAACCGCAAAAGACCGCCGTGCTGCGCGAGATGCTGGCGGCCGGTTTCTCGGCCAGTCTGGCGCGCTACCTGCTCGACAAGATGCCGGCCAACCGCGACAGCGCCGACAGCCTGCGCTGGATTAAAACCGTCCTGACCCGCAACCTGAGCGTGATGGCCAATGAAGATGCGCTGATCGAGCAGGGCGGCGTGTTCGCGCTGGTCGGTCCGACCGGCGTCGGCAAGACCACCAGCACCGCCAAGCTGGCCGCACGCTGCGTGATGCGCCACGGCCCGGACAAGCTGGCCCTGATCACCACCGATGCTTACCGGATCGGCGCCCATGAACAGCTGCGCATCTACGGCAAAATTCTGGGCGTAATGGTGCACTCGGTGAAGGACGAAGCCGACCTGCGCATCGCGCTGAAAGAACTGAAGAACAAGCACACGGTGCTGATCGACACGGTCGGCGTCAGCCAGCGCGATCAGATGGTGACGGAACAGGTGTCGATGTTGCAAGGCGCTGGCACTGAAGTCAAACGCCTGCTGTGCCTGAACGCCACCGCGACCCAGGAAACCCTGAACGAAGTGGTGCGCGCGTATCAGGGCAGCGGTCTGGCCGGCTGCATCATGACCAAGCTGGATGAAGCGGCCGCGATCGGCAATGTGCTGGACGTGGTGATCCGCCAGAAACTGAATCTGTTCTACGTGTCGAATGGCCAGCGCGTGCCGGAAGACCTGCATCTGGCCGATCCGGCCTATCTGATCGAGCGTGCCTTCAAGCTGAAACGCGATGTCGCCGCCGGCCAGTACCACGATGCCGAACTGCCGCTGCTGATGTCGAACGCAGCCCACGACAGCGCTCTGCGCGAGGTGCACCTTGGCTAATTTTGATTTCGATCAGGCCGAGGGCCTGCGCCGCATGCTGGCGGGGCCAACGCCCCGCATCGTCACCTTCCTGTCGGCCACGCCGCAGGACGACAAGGGCGCCATGCTGGTCAATCTGGGTGCCTCGCTGGCGCGTGCCGGCAATGACGTGCTGCTGATGGATGCCTGCGCCAGCGCCCATGGCGTGGCCTCGCGCCTCGGCGTCGATGGCGGCGCCAGCCTGCTGGAGGTGGCGCGTCAGGAGTGTGCACTGAACCAGGTGATCCATCAGGTGCCGCAGGGCTTTGCGGTGGCCTCGATGTCGCGCGGCGCGCCCCGTTCCGGGCCCGATGAAACCCGGCGTCTGGCCAAGGCCTTTGACGTGCTGGCCAAGCAGACCGGCATCGTGCTGGTCGATGGCGAGTTCGATGGCGAGGCGTTTCCGGTTCCTGTGATGGCGAGTTCTGAAATTGTGGTGCAGGTCTCCAATAGCGCTACCTCGATCACGGCGGCATACAGTATGATCAAGCGTTTGAATCAGGAATTGGGCCGGCGCCCGTTCGGCGTGCTGGTCACCGGCGCCTCGGAAGCCGAGGCTCAGGTGGTTTACGATAATATGGCGCTGGCGGCGAGCCGCTATCTGGCGGTGAATCTGGTGTCGATGGGTTCCGTGCCGGCCGATGAATATCTGCAGCGCGCAGCGCGGCTGGGACGTGCGGTGGTCGACGCCTTCCCGCTGGCCGGTGCGTCGGTGGCGTTTCGGCGCCTGGCCGGGCGGCTGGCGCTGGCCGGCGCCGCCTCGGGTGCGCGCTCGTTCAACGCCGGCAGCGGTAGCTCCTTGCACGTCTGATCAACAACACGAGAATAACAAGACTGAAAACAGACTTTATGTACACGGTCAAAGGGAAAGCGGACAAAAACACTTTGCTGACGGAGCACATGCCGTTAGTGAAGCGTCTCGCGCATCACATGAAGGCGAAACTGCCGCCCAGCGTCGAAGTCGACGATCTGGTCCAGGCCGGGATGATCGGCCTGCTCGACGCCATCAACCGGTACGAAGACAGCCACGGTGCCCAGTTCGAGACCTACGCGGTGCTGCGCATCCGCGGCGCCATGCTGGATGAACTGCGCAATAGCGACTGGCTGCCACGCTCGATGCGCCAGAACATGCGCAAGATTGAAAGCGCAATGGCGACGCTGCAGCAGCGCCTCGGCCATCCACCGACCGAATCGGAAGTGGCCAAGCTGCTCAAGCTGTCGCTGGCCGATTATCAGGAAATGCTGTCGGACGGCGGCGGCCACCAGCTGGTCTACTACGAAGATTTTCACGACGACGATGGCAACGACAGCTTCCTCGACCGCTATTGTTCGGACGAAGATGCCGATCCGCTGCGCTCCCTGCTGGACGGCGATTTCCGTCAGGCCGTGATCGACGCCATCGACGCGCTGCCGCCGCGCGAAAAGATGTTGATGGGTCTTTACTATGAAGAGGAACTCAACTTGAAAGAGATCGGCGCCGTCATGGGCGTGTCCGAATCACGCGTGTCGCAGCTGCACACGCAAGCAGTGGCCCGCCTGCGCGCCACACTGCGGGAGCGTTCGTGGACTGGGCCAGCGTAGCCGGGGCGTTGCTGGCGCTGGCCGGCATCGTCCTCGGTCAGGCGCTGGAAGGGGGCAAGCTGTCAGCGCTGCTGCAGCCAGCCGCATTCTGTATCGTCGTGGTCGGCACGTTCGGCGCGGTGCTGCTGCAAACCCGCATGCGTACTTTCGTGCGCGGACTGCGCATGCTGCGGCTGGTGTTCGCGCCGCCGGCCGACAGCCGCGCCACACTGGCGCGCGAAATCACCGCGTGGAACCAGGCTGCGCGGCGTGACGGCCTGCTGTCGCTGGAGCGTTACATGCTGGCCTCGAAGGATAAATTCAATGCCAAGGGCCTGCGCCTGATCGTCGACGGCATCAATCCGGACAAGCTGCGCCAGATCCTCGATACCGAGATCACTGCGTACGAAACCGAACAGCGGCAGGCGGTGCGGATCTGGGAATCGGCGGCCGGCTATTCGCCGACCATCGGTATTCTGGGCGCGGTACTGGGCCTGATCCATGTGATGGAAAACCTGACTGACCCGAGCAAGCTGGGGGCCGGTATTGCGGTGGCGTTTGTGTCGACCATTTATGGCGTCGGCATGGCCAACCTGCTGTTCTACCCAATCGCGAACAAACTCAAGGCCATCGTCACGCAGGCGGTGCACCAGCAGGAAATCGCGGCCGCCGTGTTCCACGATATCGCCACCGGCGACCATAGCCGCGTCATCGAGGAGCGCATCGCCACGCTGATGCGCGAGCATTGAGATGCAGTACCGGCGCGCCCGCAGGAAGTTCGACGATGAGCCGGAGAACCACGAGCGCTGGCTGATTTCCTACGCCGATTTCATTACGCTGCTGTTTGCCTTTTTCGTCGTCATGTACGCGATCTCCTCGGTCAACATCGGCAAGTACAAGGTGTTTTCCGATGCGCTGGGGGATGCCTTTGGCGGCGCCGGCGCGGCCCAGCCCATCACGACCCAGGTGCAGAACCTGCCGATCCCGAATCCTGGCCTGAAGCGCCGCACCGAAATGCTGCGCAAGGAAAAGGAGCATATGACCAAGCTGGCGCAGGACTTGTTGTCGACGCTGGCGCCGCTGGTCAAAGAGGGCAAGGTGCGGGTCACGCAGAACAGCCGTGGGGTCAGTGTCGAGATCAATGCCAGTGTGCTGTTTGATCCGGGCGAGGCGCGCCTGACCAATGAATCGACCGAAGCGCTGCGCGCGGTGGCGGTGCTGCTGAAGGACGACGGCCATGACGTGCAGGTCGAGGGCCATACCGATAACCAGCCGATCCGCAATGTGCTGTTCCCGTCCAACTGGGAATTGTCGGCGGTGCGGGCGTCGAGCGTGGTGCGGCTGTTTATCGATGCCGGCGTGGCGCCGCAGCGCCTGACGGCGGTCGGGCATAGCGCGAATATTTCGGTGGCGTCGAATGATACGGCCGAAGGGCGGGCACGCAACCGGCGCGTGGCGGTGACCATACTGTCGGGGATACCGGATACTGTGACTGAATTGCCGGCGCCGGTGCTGCCGGCGCCGTAGGCGTGGTGCGCAGACAGGGATTCCCGCCTGCGCGGGAATGACGGCGCTGAGGAATCAGCGCTTGCGCGGGAATAACGGGCAATATCAGCCGGCGAGGAAGCCGCGGCTCTTGGAGAAGGTGGTGGCATGACCGCCACTGGGACCATACAGATTGCCGGCAGCAGTCGCTTGTGGACGCAGCGCTTGCAGTGCGCCTTGCGTATGGCTCATATGCTTGTTGATCAGCATGCCATTGATGCGGTTCAGTTCTTTGGCTTCATGGGTCGCGTCCAGCAATTGCTGCCACAACGCGCTGGTGGGCTGGTCCTGCTGCGCCGCTACCCACGCTGCCATGCCGGTTTCCTGCGCCAGAAAACCAGCGGCACCAAGGGCGCTGTGGCGGGCCTGGGCCAGCGTCGCCATCTGCGCCACCAGTGCCGATTTCTCGGCCGTCAGATCGGGCAAGCCTTCAATTTCTGCCGCCACCAGATGCTGCTGTTCCTGCTTCAGGATGTCCAGCAGGGCAGACATGACCTGATGTTCTTCGTGTAAGCGGGCGCTGGGAGTGGCGGGCATGGTGATCCTATCGTTTTCTGGAATGCAGCAGATCCTTGACCGTGTCTAACAGGCCATCTGCCACTTTTTCCGAGTTGACTTGAAACTTGCCACCGGCAATCGCGTCCTTGATGCGTCCCACTTTTTCTGCATCAAACACGCCGGAGCTGGCACTGGTCGAACTGGCGGCCAGGGCCTGACCTTGCGGCGACAAGCGTACATTGTCCGTCGTGCTCGGAGTCGCTGCCGTCTTCTCTGCGCTGCGCGCATTGGTGGTGGTGGCGGGCGACGCCGGCAAGCCGGGGGTGCTCTTTATTGAATCATTGATTTTCACAGCATCATCCTCGTCTGGGTGGAGTGTGACACTCCGGGATCTCTGAGTCTATAACGGCGCAGGCAGGAAAAACTTTAGTGTGCCGCGCAGTAATAGTCATTGCTCCCGGATTAAAACGTCACTTCGACCATGCCACCCGCGCGGGCGATGCCCGTAATTTGTTGTCCTGCAGCAGTCTTTACCTGCACCAGCTGGCCTTCGCCGGCCAGGCTCATCGCCTTGGCTTCGGCCGAAATACTGAAGCCGGCGCCGGTCGTGACCAGCTTGACCATCTGGCCCGGCTGCACCACCGGTTTGCTACGCAGCGTGTCGAGACGCAGCGGGGTGCCGGACGGCAGCGACACATTGGTGCTGCGGCCGACCACCTGGCTGATGTCGGTGGCAATCCCGGCCGGCAGCTGGGTCAGGTCGCCCTTGACGGCCACCAGCTGGCCCGCTTCGATGTTCTGGCCCTGCGCCAGTGGCACGGCGCTGGCGATGTAGTCGGCCTGAACCGAAACGCTGGCCTGAATATAGACGGTCCAGTTGACCGGCGCTGCGCACTTGACGCCCACCGTGGTCTTGCCCCAGGCGCGCGCGCCCGGCATCAGGAACGCTTGCGGCGCCGGGCAGGGCGCCAGATTCATGCGCGGATCGATGTTGCCAACCTTGACCGCGACCTCGCCCGGCAAGCCGGCCGCCTGCAATTGCAAAAACTGTTCGACGGTCTGGCGCAGTTGCGCCGGGTCCATGCGGGCCGGGCTTTGGGCCCGGGCAGCGGACGCGCTAGCGCCCAGCAGGGCGGCGCACACGAGGAGGGACAGTAAGGAGGGCAGGCGAGTAGTCATGGCGAGGGTTTCCTGGAATGTAGCCATGATAGCCGCACGGCCAACCGGGCAAGCGTCGAATAAGGCTAAAAAGTGCAGCCTGATCGAGCGATGGGGGCGACGCGGGCGGCCGTATCATCGTTCCTGTCATCAACACTTTAGCCGTCTGCCTCGGAGCCTGTCATGGTTGGGAAACTCGACGATTATCTACGCTTTAACGAAACTGCCCTGAGCCTGCGCTCGCAGCGGCAGACCGTGCTGGCGTCGAATATCGCCAATGCCGACACCCCGAACTACAAGGCGCGTGACATAGATTTCACCAGCGCGCTGCAGGGCGCGCTGGACCGTGCTAGCAGCGCCGCCAATACCGGACCGCTGCGCACCACGGCCAGCAAGCATTTCCCGGCCCCGGCGCAGGACGGCACCACGATGGCCGATGGCACGCCGCTGCTGTACCGCGGCGTGGTACAGGGCGCCGTCGACGGCAATACGGTGGACATGGATGTGGAACGCAACCAGTTCGCCGACAACGCAGTGCGCTATGAGGCTGGCATCACGATGATCAATGCCCAGATCAAGAGCATGCTGACCGCGATCCAGGGAGGTAACTAAGCATGTCGTCTTTGTTCAGTATTTTTAATGTGTCCGGTTCGGCCATGAGCGCCCAGGCGCAGCGCCTGAACGTGGTGGCCAGCAACCTGGCCAATGCCGACAGTGCTACCAGCGCCTCCGGCGAAGCGTACCGCGCGCGCCAGGTGGTGTTCGAGGCGACGCCCGGCCAGGATGGCGGTGCCTCGACCGGCGTCAAGGTGCGGCAGGTGATAGAAGATCCGTCGCCGCTGAAGCAGGTGTATGACCCCAAGCATCCGATGGCCGATGACAAGGGCTATGTGTCGATGCCTAACGTGAACGTGGTCGATGAAATGGTCAACATGCTGTCGGCCTCGCGCGCTTACCAGAACAACGTGGAAACCATGAACGCGGCCAAGACGCTGCTGCTGAAAACCCTGACGATAGGCCAATAAGGCGCGTCCAACTGAAAGACCATCATGAGTGCAATTATTGATACCCCGGTCGCCACGGCGATCAACTCGACCACCAGTACCGCCTCGGCCAAGAGCAAGGACAGCAACGATATCGGCGCTGAGCAGGACAAGTTCATGAAGCTGCTGGTAACGCAGCTGAAGAACCAGGACCCGTTCAACCCGATGGATAACGCGGCCATGACCAGCCAGCTGGCCCAGCTGTCGACCGTGACCGGTATTAACAAGGTCAACGACACCCTGAATTCGCTGCGCAGCGACCAGAGCTCGTCGCAGACGCTGGCCGCCACCAACCTGATTTCCAAGGGCGTGCTGGTGCCGGGCAAGGCGGTGTCGCTGAGCACCACCAAGCCGACCGATGGCAGTGCCGGCGTCAGCGGCGCCGTGTTCGGCATCGATCTGGCATCGCCCGCGTCCAGCGTGAAGATCGAGATCAAGGACAAGAGCGGCAACGTGGTGCGTACCATCGATGCCGGCGCCAGCGAGATCGGCAGTTACCCGCAAGTGTGGGACGGCAAGAGCGATGCCGGCGTGCAGCAGACCGACGGCGAATATACGTTCAGCGTCACTGCCACCTCGGCCGGCAAGACGCTGACCGATGCCACCGCCCTCAGTCTGGCCGCCGTAAATAGCGTGTCGACCGGCAGCGGCGGCGTGAAACTGAATACCACGCTCGGACAATATGTGATGGCCGACGTCAAGCAGGTGATGTAAGCACCAGCATCAGCACCAGCATCAGCATCAGCACAACAGACAGACCGGCAGTACCGATAGCAGCCACCTTACCTGATAGGGGAATACCATGTTTCAACAAGGACTCAGCGGCCTGAACGGCGCAGCAAAATCGCTCGACGTGATCGGCAACAACATCGCCAACGCCAGCACCGTCGGTTTCAAGGGCTCGCGCGCCGAGTTCGCCGACCTGTATGCCAATTCGCTCAATGGCGCCTTCGGGAATGACTCGGGGATCGGCGTGCAAGTGTCCAAGATTGCCCAGCAGTTCACCCAGGGTGGCCTGGAAACGACGAATAACCCGCTCGACGTCGCCGTCAACGGCGGCGGTTTCTTCCGTCAGGTGGTGAACGGCGCGGTGCAGTACAGCCGCAACGGCCAGTTCCACGAAGACTCGACCCATACGCTGGTGAACGCGCAGGGCGCGGTGCTGACCGGCTATCTGGGCGACAAGGCTGGCATCATCCAGTACGGCGCGCCGGTACCGCTGACGCTCGATAAATCGGACCTGACCCCGGTTGCCACCAGCGAAGCCAATTTCCACCTGAACCTGAGCTCGACGGAAAAAGTCATCGCCAAGTCGCCGTTCAACGCCAACGATCCGGAAACGTTCAATACCCGTTCCAACGTCGTGGTGTACGACACGCTGGGTACCGAACACCAGATGACCTCGTACTACGTGAAGACCTCGGCGAATAACTGGGACGTGTACGCGTCCGCCGACAACAAGGAAATCATCGCCGCCGGCGTTACCGCCGCCGTGATTGCCGATCCGGCCACGATCCAGGCCCGCGCCGACTATCAGACTGCCGTGACGGCCACGCCGCCGAATGACCAGGCGACCATCGACGGCTTTGCCGCCGCCTACGCGCAAGCAGCCGGCGCTGCCATGACCACCGCCATGGGCGTCGCCAATGCCACCCAGGCCCAACTGGATGCGCTGGCCGCCGCCTACGATCCGACCACCGGGGTGGGTACCGCAGCCGGCGTCACGCCGGACGAGATCGATGCCAAGCTGGCCGCCGCCGTGACGGTGCCGCCAGTGCGCGTCGGCACGCTGGTGTTCGACAAAAATGGCGCCATCAGCGCGGCCGGCATGGCCTTGCTGGTACCGCCGCAGACGGTGCCGTTCTCGGTCGCGCTGCCGATCTTCCCGGATACCGGTGCGACCCAGCCGATGACGATCAAGACCTCGTTTGAAGGCACCACCCAGTACGGCAGCAAGACCAATGACCAGGGGCCGTCGGCCGACGGTTACTCGGCCGGTTCGTGGCAGAGTTACCAGATCGACCAGAACGGCATCATCCTGGGCCAGTACAGCAACGGCAAGTCGCGCCCGATGGGGCAGATCGCGATGGCCAACTTCGCCAGCGTGGATGGCCTGACGCCACTGGGCAACAATGCGTGGGCGGAAAGCTCGTCCTCGGGCCAGCCTATCATCGGGATTCCGAACAGCGGTTCGATGGGCAAGCTGATTTCCGGTCAGGTCGAGAACTCGAACGTTGACCTGACGAGCGAGCTGGTCAACATGATCACCGCGCAGCGTGTTTATCAGGCCAATGCGCAGACCATCAAGACCGAAGACTCGGTATTGCAGACCCTGGTCAACCTGCGTTAATCGACGACTGAGACAGCGCCATGGACCGTTTAATCTATACCGCCATGACCGGGGCGCGGCACGTGATGGAGCAGCAAGCCACCGTGTCGAACAACCTGGCCAACGCGACCACCACCGGCTTTCGCGCCCAGCTCGACAGCTTCCGCGCGGTACCGGTGGTGTCGGAGGGCTTGCAGACGCGCGCCTTCGTGGTCGACTCCACGGTCGGCGCCGACATGCGGGCCGGGGCTATTCAGACCACCGGCCGTGCGCTCGATGTGGCGATCCGTGATCAAGGCTGGCTGGCGGTGCAGTCGGCCGACGGTTCCGAAGCGTACACCCGCAACGGCAGCCTGAAGGTCAGCGAGAACGGCCTGCTGCAAACTGCCAGCGGCCAGACCTTGCAGGGCGACGGCGGCCCGATCGCGATTCCGCCCGATACCACGGTGTCGATTGCCGGCGATGGCACGGTCAGCACCATTTCCACCGACTTCAAGCCCGGCCCGGCGAATGTGCTGGGCCGCATCAAGATGGTCAATCCGGACAGCAAGGCGCTGGTGCGCGGTGACGATGGCCTGTTCCGTCTGAACAGCGGTGTCAATGCCGAAACCGATCAGACGGTGCGCCTGGTGGATGGCGCACTGGAGGGCAGTAATGTCAGTCCGGTCGATTCCATGGTCAATATGATCGGCCTGGCGCGCTCGTTCGAGATGCAAATGAGCCTGATAAAGAACGCCGAGAATAACGCCGCAAAAGCCACCCAGATCCTCGCTTTAAGTTAAGGCCTGCTCCCGCATAATGATTGCGTGGGATAAGGAGTCGTCGGTTTGACGGCTGCGATCCCGCTGATCGGGAGAAGGAAATGATACGCTCATTGTGGATCGCCAAGACTGGCATGGAAGCGCAGCAGACGCAGATGGACGTGACGTCCAACAATCTGGCCAACGTCAGCACCAACGGCTTCAAAAAGTCGCGCGCCGTGTTCGAGGACTTGCTGTACCAGAATATCCGCCAGCCGGGTGCGCAGTCGTCGCAACAGACCAACCTGCCGTCCGGCATGCAGCTGGGCACCGGCGTGCGTCCGGTCGCGATCGAGCGTATCCACACCCAGGGCAACCCCCAGTCGACCGGCAATGACAAGGACCTGATGGTCAATGGCAACGGCTTCTTCAGCGTGCTGCTGCCCGACGGCACCACCGCCTACACCCGTGACGGCTCCTTCCAGCGCGACAACAATGGCCAGATGGTCACCTCCAGCGGCTACGTGCTGCAACCGGCGATCACGATCCCGATCAATGCGCAGAGCATTGCCGTCGGCCGCGATGGCACCGTCTCGGTGACGTTGCCGGGGCAGGTGGCGGCGCAGCAGATCGGCAGCATCCAGCTGTCGACCTTCATCAACCCGACCGGGCTGGAATCGAAGGGCGAAAACCTGTACGTCGAAACGGGCGCCTCCGGCAATGCCCAGACCAATACCCCCGGCAGCAACGGTACCGGCGTGATCCTGCAAGGCTATGTCGAAACCTCGAACGTCAACGTGGTGGAAGAGATGGTCAATATGATCCAGACCCAGCGTGCGTACGAAATCAACTCGAAGGCAATCACCACCTCCGACCAGATGCTGCAAAAACTGTCGCAGATGTAAGGAGCTATTCATGAAAACCCTGCTTCCCCTGCTTCCCATCATTGCCGTGCTCGCCCTGAGTGCTTGCACCAGCGTGCCGACCTCGATCGTGCAACAGCCGCTGACGGCACGTCCGCTGCTGACCCAGCCGGTGGCGCCCAGCAATGGCGCGATCTTCCAGACCAGCGCCTACCGCCCCATCTTCGAAGACCGCCGCGCGCGTCAGGTGGGCGACGTGATCACCGTCGTCATTACCGAAAAAACTGCCGCCGTCAAGGCTGGCGCCAGTTCCGGCAACAAGTCAGGCAGCGTCAGCGCCAGTCTGCCGAAGCCCTTGCAGGGGACGTTCGGCGCCACCCTGGCCGCGGAAAACGCCAGCAAATTCGCCGACGCCGACAACCAGTCAGCCAGCAATACCTTTACCGGCACCATGGGCGTGACGGTGGTTGAAGTGCTGGCGAACGGCAACCTGATCGTGGCCGGCGAGAAGCAGATCGCGATGAACAAGGGCACCGAGTTCATCCGCTTCTCCGGCATGATCAACCCGGACAACATTGCCACTGGCAACACCGTGGCCTCGACCGCCGTCGCTGATGCGCGCGTCGAGTACCGCACCAATAGCCAGATCGACCGCGCCGAAGTGACGGCGATGGCCTCGCGTTTCTTCCAGAGCTTGCTGCCATTCTGATCATGGATATCCTGACCTCCTCCCTGTGCCAGCCGCGCCGCCTGCGCGCGCTGCTGCTGGCCACGCTGGCCCTGTGCAGCAGCGTCGCCGTCACCGTGCCGGCCCGTGCCGAACGCTTGAAAGACCTGGTCAGCATTGCTGGCGTACGCCAGAATCAGCTGATCGGTTACGGCCTGGTCGTCGGTCTCGACGGCAGCGGCGACCAGACCACGCAAACCCCGTTCACCGTGCAAAGCGTGGTGTCGATGCTGCAGCAGCTGGGCGTGAACCTGCCGCAAGGCACCTCGCTGCAACTGAAAAACGTGGCCGCCGTGATGGTGACGGCCTCGCTGCCTGCGTTTGCCCAGCCGGGCCAGACGCTCGATATCACCGTATCGTCGATGGGCAATGCAAAAAGCCTGCGCGGCGGTACCCTGCTGATGACGCCGCTGAAGGGCGCGGATGGTCAGGTCTACGGCATGGCGCAAGGCAATGTGCTGGTCGGTGGCGTGGGCGTGGCCGCTGGCGGCAATTCGCTGCAGGTGAACCACCTGAGCGTCGGCAAGATTTCCGGTG
>JBGSBQ010000002.1:0-31277 GCA_041730475.1 Sphingomonadaceae bacterium | reverse complement strand
GCTGGCCAGCGCCGCGCAGGCAACAGGGCGGCGGTC
This sequence comes from Sphingomonadaceae bacterium, assembly GCA_041730475.1. Taxonomy (GTDB): domain Bacteria; phylum Pseudomonadota; class Gammaproteobacteria; order Burkholderiales; family Burkholderiaceae_D; genus Rugamonas. The sequence goes on along the minus strand of JBGSBQ010000002.1, from coordinate 31,241 downwards.
AATGGGAGCATGCGGGAGAATCGTTTCATGAGATGTTTCCTTGTCTACGGTAGTCGAGTATTAGTCGGATGGAAAACGGGCGACACCTGCTTGCCGTGCAGCCTTGAGCAAGTCGGCATCAAGACTGGCGAGCGGCAGCCCGGTGCGCAGCGCCAGCTCGAGATACGCAGCGTCATAAGAGGACAGGTTAAAGCGTCGCGCCAACTGCAGCGTTGCACCAAGCGCGTTCAGCCCCGTCTGCGCATCGGGGCGCAGCCCCATGTTTTGTAATACGTGGATAAATTCAGAACTGCGCGCTTCACTCAGGCCGTACTTTGCCTCGGCCCGGGCAATCACATTGCTGACCTCCAGCGCCCAGATAGCCGGCACATGAACTTCTGCGCCATCGATTGCGGCGAGGACCTGTAAGGCATAAGCACGCTCATCGGGGGAGCCGTCGCCAAACAACCAACGCATCGTGACCGAGTTATCGAGGACAAAACCCATCAATCGCGACCTTGCTCGATCAAGGTTTTGGTATCGACACCGTACATCGGTGGCTGGCTGGCGATAAACCGCTGCATTTGCGCCACGGCGGCACTCACGGTAGCGACTGCCGACGCATCGGCCGGCACCAACTCGGCAACGGCGGCGCCACGCAATGTGAGGGTATAGCGGTGGCCTTGCTGCACACCGCGGATAAGTTCGGACAGTCGGGCCTTGGCTTCATCAGATCCGATTTCGATTTTCATCGCTGCTCTCCCTTTTTTGTTCAAACCAGTATATCGACCCGTCGATTCAAGTCAAGCTAAGCAGATCGTTCGCTGATTCTGAAGGATAGAAGCATTAAGCGCTACTTTCGGCATTATTAGCATAGCACTTCCAACTAGCGCAAACTGCAATAATTCGCCTGTGCTAACGTCGACTCCTCACGCATAGGCGGAGGATGAAATGCTCGATTTCCTGCTGTTCGTCATCGCCGCAGTCGCGCTGCGGTATGCCATCGTGGCGCGGCGCGAAGCGCACCGAACCGATACCGATAGTGTCCAGCTGAAAATGGACGTGGCCCAGTTGCGGTTCGACCTGGAATCGCTGGAGCACCGGATCGCCAAGCTACAGGCAGCGTCAGCGTCAGCGACGGCCCCCCAGCCAGCCAGCGCACCGCCAGCCAGTGCCGAGCCTGTCACGCAAGTGCCGCGCGCCAGCCCGCCAGCGGCTCCGGCACCGGTGCCCGATGAACAGGCATCGGTAATCCCTCCCGCTGACCTCACGCCAGAACCGAGTAGTGCTGATCTGACTGCGGCGCTGCACAGCAATTCGGCCCCGGAATGGCCGCCATCGGCACCACCGGCCTGGGTCAGCACGCTACGCGGTTGGCTTTTCGGTGGCAATCTGGTGGCCAAGCTTGGTCTGCTGATTCTGTTCATCGGCATCAGCTTCCTGCTCAAATATACAGCCGCCCGGGTCAGCGTCCCTATCGAATTCCGGCTCGCTGCCATCGTTCTGGCCGACCTCGGGCTGCTGGCATGGGCCTGGCGCATCCGGCACACCCGGCCCGCCATCAGCCTGCCGATACAAGGAACGGCGCTGGCGATCTTGATGCTGGTCACCTTTGGCGCCTTCCGGCTGTATCACCTGATCCCCGGCACGCTGGCCTTCGCGCTGCTATTCACGCTGACCGCCTTCACCTGCACGCTGGCCGCGCTGCAGGATGCACTATGGCTGGCCATCTTCGGCATTACCGGCGGCTTCGCCGCTCCGCTGCTCGCGTCCAGCGGCGGCGGCAGCCATATCGGCCTGTTCTCTTACTACGCCTTGCTCAATTGCGGCATTTTCGGACTGGCCCTGCTGCGCACATGGCGGCCACTCAACCTGATCGGTTTTGCGTTCACGTTTGCAATCGGCACGGCATGGGGCGTGCTGCGCTACGAGCCCGCCCACTACATTTCCACGCAACTGTTCCTACTGCTGTTCTTCCTGTACTACGTGGCCATCGCGCTGTCGTATGCTCGCCAGCAAAGCCTGCGGCTGAAACACTACGTCGACGGCACGCTAATCTTCGGTACTCCGCTGCTGGCCTTTAGCCTGCAATTCAGTCTGGTCCACGCGATCGCGTTCGGGGTCGCCTATTCGGCACTGGCGCTGGGACTGTTCTACATCGCGCTGGCCCTGCTGCTGGGCCGCCGCCGCGAACGCTACGGCCTGCTGGTCGAAACCTTCCTCGCGCTCGGCATCGTCTTCGGTACGCTGGCGATTCCGTTCGCACTCGATGACCGCTGGACCTCGGCCGCGTGGGCGCTGGAAGGCGCGGGCATGGTCTGGGGCGGCCTGCGCCAGCAGCAGCGGCTGGCTTGGATGTTCGGCCTGCTGGTGCAAGCCGCTGCGTGGCTGTCCTACGTGGGCGCGCTGATCGGACTGACGCCGGAAACGGCGGCGCAATCGAATCTGTGGATCGGCTTTTTGCTGCTGGCGGCCACGGCGTTCCTGATGGCCACCCGCTTCCGCACGCCCGCGCAGCAAAGCGGATCATCACAATTTACCGCGCTGGCCAGTATCTTCCTGTTTGCAGCGACGGTCTGGCTGATGGCGGGCGCCTGGACCGAAATTTTCCTGCGCACGGACGATTCCCTGCGCACGAATTTACTGGTGATGAGCGCCCTGACGACCGCACTGCTGCTCGTGTATGTCGCCCGCCAAACGGCATGGGCCTTGGCCGGCTGGCTGGCAGTGGCAGTGCAGGCGGTGGCGGCCCTGACACTGACGTCGCTGTCGCTCGGCCGCTGGACCTGGGACTATCCCTTGATCAATCTGATGGTGACGCCACTGCTGGGCGGTACGCTGATGCTGGCCGCCACCTTATTCAGCAGCGCCACCCTGATGCGCCAGCGCGATCGGGCCGCCCGCAGTGTGTCGACCGTGCTGCTGCTATGGTCCGGCCTGTGGTGGTTCATGGCGCTGCTGCCCAGTCTGGTCAATCGGCTGGACCGATACTCGCAGTACTGGCTTGGCTTCCCCGACTTCGATCCCGATCCCCACTACTGGTGGGCGGTTTACCTGGTGCTGCTGGCCGCCGTCGGCCTGCTGGTGCAGCGACTGGCGCGCCGCTTGCCATGGCAGGAACTGCGCTGGTATGGCGCGGCGAGCTGGTGCGCGCTGGCCGGCGCCACGCTGTCGATGCTGGCCCAACTCTACACCGACAACCAGCTGCCGCGCGGCGCATTCTGGCTCGCTTACCTCGCGCTCTGGCTGGCCTCCGAATGGCAGCTGCGCAGCTGGCCACGCCACCAGTGGCAAATCAGCACGCGGATGCTGACCCTCATCCACAGCACGCGCACGGCCGGGCCGTGGCTGATGATCTGGCCAGTCTGCGCGATCTGGATAGCGCGTTGGCTGAACGGCGATGCGCAGCCGGTCGAAGCCGAATTACTGGCCGACGCGGGCTGGCATGCCAGTGCGAGCTGGGCCCGCTTCATTCCCGCGTGGTTGATGATGGCGGCCATCGCCTGGCTGATAGCGCGCGTACGCGCCCAGCGCTGGCCAGTAACGCCGCTGCAGGCGTGCTACCGGGATTACCTGATCCCGCTCGCGTGTGGCTGGTCACTGCTGCTGGTCGCGGTCTGGAACGTCAGCCAGAATGGCGCCATGGCGCCGCTGCCTTACGTCCCGCTGGCCAATCCGCTTGACCTGACCAGCTGCTTTGCGATGCTGCTGGCACTCAGCTGCTATCGCATGCTGGCTGCTGACAATGAGGCGCTGCTGGCGTCATCACTGGCACTGCTGCGCCCCATGCTTGCGGTCAGCGCCGCCGTGCTGGCCTATGGCTGGTTCAATCTGGCTTTGCTGCGCACCGTCTCCAACTATCTCGCCGTGCCCTATACCGTCGCCGCCATGTTCGCGTCGCAGTTGGTGCAGATGCTGCTGTCGCTGGTGTGGAGCGTGACGGCACTGCTGCTGATGCGCCACGCCGCCCAGCGCGCGATCCGCCTGACATGGCTGGGCGGCGCCGTACTGCTGGGAATCGCCGTGCTCAAATTATTCTTGGTGGACTTGTCCAACGTGGGCAGTGTGGAACGGATCATTTCCTTCCTCGGCGTCGGCGCACTGATGGTGGGCATCGGCTATCTGGCCCCATATCCCAGCCAACGTCACACCGACAACCCGGTCCGGGCAACCGGCTGAAAGGAGCATGCGTGAACTGGCACACCAGCATCCTTAACGCAGCGGTATTACTGGCGGCGGGCGCCGGCCCGGCAGGCGCCGCTGCGCCCGCCGACACGCCGCAAGACTATGCCTATGTCGCGCCACTGACCACCAGTGCGCGCCAGGGCGTACTGCAACTGCGGCTGCCGCAGGATGTGTATCTGCATGCGCGCTCGGCAGATCTGGACGATGTCCGGGTATTCGATGCGACAGGTGCTGCGCTGCCCTTTGCCCTGCGCAATCCGGCCGCGCAACGGCATACCAGCCACCGCAGCCTGCCGCTGAAAATATTCCCCCTGCTGGCCGATCCCGAGCAAGCGGGGCCGGTCGCACTGGACGTGCGCACCAGTAACGATGGCCAGCTGCTGTCGGTGCAATGGCGGCCCGAGCGCCAGTCGGTGGCCGGTGCCTCGCAACGGCTGACGGCGCTGATACTCGATCTGGGCGGCGCCAGCGAGCAGCGGCCGCAGATCGATGCGCTGCGCTTCACGCTACCCGCCGGCTTGAGCGCCTATACCGCCGAAGTCTGGCTCGACACCAGCGACGACCTGCAGCATTGGGATGCGGCCGGCACGGCCGAATTGAACTGGCTCTCGAACCAGCAGGCGCAAACGCTGGCCAGTGACCGGCTAAACTTTGCGCCACGCCGCTTTCGTTACGCACGCCTCAGCTGGCGCAGCGGCACGCCGCAGCTATTCGCCAGTATCAGCGCCGACGAGCTGCTGCAGACCGACGTCGCGCCAACCACCGAGACACTGGTCTTGCCGCCGGGGCCGGGGAAATTTGCCGGCGACCTGATGTACACGGCGCCGCTAGCGATCCCGGTACGCAAGGTCGGCCTGCAATTCACCAGTAGCAGCACCGTGCTGCCGGTCACGCTGGGCATCTACCGGGAACTGCCGGCGCTGCAGGTCGGCCAGTCGACCAGCTGGCGCTTTGATCCGGTGCTCAGCGCTACCTTCTACCGCATCACGCAAGACGGCAAGGAGCGCGTTTCCGGCGCGGTCGACATCGCACCACAGCACGCGGCACGCTGGGCGCTGCGCGCGGCCGGCGCAGCGGGCGTTCATCCGGCATTGCAGATCAGCTGGGAACCCGCCAGCATGGTGTTCCTCGCGAATGGCAAGGCGCCTTATTCGCTGGCGGTCGGCCACCCGCAGGCGGCGCCGGCAGCGCGCGCCATCGAGCAAGTGGCGCCGGGATTTACGGTGAAGGAATTAAAGGCACTGGAAGTGGCGACGGCCGCGCCGTTGCGCCTGCAACGCGAACCAGCTGCGCAGGCCGAGCGAAGCGTCCAGCAGGCCAGCGCCAGTGCACGCCAGCGCATCATCCTGTTGTGGGGCGTGCTGCTGGCCGGCGTCGGCGTGCTGGCCTTCATGGTGTGGCGCCTGCTGCAACAACAGGCCACCAAACCGGGCCCATGACGGGTATCAGGCGGTATGCAGCTTCATGGTCGCCGCGTCGAACTTGCCGTCGACGATCTGCGGCATCACCAGCAGCGCCTTATCGATGGCCTGCTCGATCAGCTCCTGGTCTTCGCGGCGCGGGCGGTGCAGCACGAAGTCGGCCACTTGCTGGGCCAGACTGAGCGTGCGCGGATGGCCGATGCCGAGCCGCAGCCGCCAGTAATCCTGCGTACCGAGTGCGGCGGTGATGTCTTTCAGGCCGTTATGGCCGCCCGAGCTGCCGCCTTTTTTCAGGCGCGCGGTACCGGGCATCAGGTCCAGTTCGTCATGTACCACCAGCACCTGGTCGGGCGTGATCTTGAAGAAGCGGCACAAGGCGCCGACCGACTGGCCGGAGCGGTTCATATAGGTCTGCGGTTCCAGCAGATACACTTCCTGCCCGGCGATGCTGGCCTTGGCTACCAGCGCGTTGTACTTGGTCTCGCGCTGCAGGCGCGCGCCAACGTCGTTGGCAAGGTTATCGACCAGCCAGAAGCCGGCGTTGTGGCGGGTTTGTTCGTATTCGGGGCCGGGGTTGCCCAGCCCAACGATCAGTCGTATCGGCATGACGCTCAGTCGTAAGAAAAATCGGATTATCGCGTAAACAACAAAACCCCCCGCTGGCACCGGGCGCGATTCGAGCGCACTCAGGCTGACGGGGGGTTCTGAACCATTACCGCATCACTGCGGCGCCGGGATTACTTCTTGGCTTTAGCAGCTGGCTTAGCGTCAGCAGCAGGAGCAGCAGCAGCGGCTTCAGCAGCAACGTGGCCGGCCGGTACCGAAGCGGTAGCGATGGTCAGGTTGGAGCCGTGGGTGACGGCGGTCACGCCAGCTGGCAGGACCAGTTCGCCGATGTGCAGCGAGTGGCCAACGTCCAGCGTCGACAGGTCAACGGTGATGAACTCTGGCAGGTCTTTTGGCAGGCACGATACTTCGATTTCGTTGGCAACGTGGCTGATGGTCGCGCCGTGCAGTTTGACTGCTGGCGATACGTCGGCGTTAGCGAAGTGCAGAGCAACTTTCATGTGCACTTTAGCGTTCGCGTCAACGCGCTGGAAGTCAGCGTGCAGCACCAGTTGCTTGAATGCGTGGACTTGGAAGTCGCGCAGCAGCACTTGCTGGGTTACGCCGTCGATTTCCAGATCCAGGATCGACGAGTGGAACACTTCTTTTTTCAGCGCGTGGTACAGCGCGTTGTGGTCCAGCGAGATGGTCACTGGGGCTTCGGTGCCACCGTAGACGATACCTGGGGTTTGGCCCGAATTGCGCAGGCGGCGGCTCGCTCCGGAACCTTGCAATTCGCGTTTGAATGCAACAACTTTCATGTGTAACTCCAATAAATAACAGGGCTTGCGCCCCGTGTTAAGAAGCCCCCGCGACCAGGGTGCTTCAAGAATGAGCTGACTGCGCTCACGAAACCGGGAAGTACAACGGCGCACCAGGCTGTTTTGCCTGGCGCGCCGCCGGAACTGCTAATGCGTGGGGTTTATCGTTAGTCGATAAACAGGGAGATCACGGAATCGCCCTTGATAATACGTTTGAAGGTCTCTGCCAGCAAAGGTGCGCAGGTCAGTTGACGGATCTTGCCGCAGGCCTTGGCCGCGTCCGACAGCGGGATGGTGTCGGTGACGACCAGCTCATCCAGTGAGGAAGCGGTGATACGGTCGATGGCCGGACCGGACAGCACCGCGTGGGTGCAGTAGGCGATCACTTTCTTGGCGCCGCGCTCTTTCAGCACTTCTGCCGCCTTGACCAGCGTACCGGCGGTATCGACCATGTCATCCATGATGACGCAGTTACGGCCTTCGACTTCACCGATGATGTTCATCACTTCGGACACGTTGGCCTTCGGACGACGCTTGTCGATGATGGCCAGATCGCAACCGAGGCGCTTGGCCAGTGCACGGGCACGTACCACGCCGCCGACGTCGGGCGACACCACCAGCAGGTCCTGATAATTTTTCTTCTGCAGGTCACCCAGCAGAATTGGCGATGCGTAAATATTGTCAACCGGGATATCGAAGAAGCCCTGAATCTGGTCAGCGTGCAGATCCATGATCAGGACGCGCTCGACGCCGGCTTCTTCCAGCATGTTGGCCACCACCTTGGCCGAGATCGCAACACGGGCCGAACGTGGGCGACGGTCTTGACGGGCATAACCAAAGTAAGGGATGGCGGCGGTGATACGGCCAGCGGACGCGCGCTTCAGGGCGTCGACCATCAGGATCAGTTCCATCAGGTTGTCGTTGGTCGGGGCGCAGGTCGATTGCAACACGAAGACGTCTTTACCGCGGACGTTTTCGTTGATCTCGACCATCACTTCGCCGTCCGAGAACTTCGAGACGTTTGCTTTGCCGAGTGGAATGCCGAGGTTTTTTGCGACTCCTTCAGCCAGCGCAGGGTTAGCGTTGCCGGTAAAAACCATCAGGTTTTCGTAAGCCATTGGGAGTCCCAGAGAAAGTCGTTGAATGATTTTGAAAGAGTGCCTGCGGATGCCCGCGTGGCGTACTACCTTGATATGAGCCGCTAGTGCGGCATCACAGCTCCCTGGCCGGAGGCGAACTGCACCTCGACGGAACCGCAAGAAACGAATGGCAGGGGAACAAGGATTCGAACCTTGGTATGCTGGAATCAAAATCCAGTGCCTTAACCAGCTTGGCGATTCCCCTACGCAACTGACTGCTTGTAGTCACTTGGCCGACATTTTACAACCAAATTCACTACATGCCAAATCTTTTTTTCCGCCTCACAACTTCGCGATAATCGGATGCTGTGTCAGCGCCTTGGCTGTCCACCCCGTCCATTGCGGCGGTAACTGTTGAAGTATCCGCTCTGCATCAGCCTGGGTGGCCACCGCACAAAACACACAAGCACCGGAACCAGTCATCCTGGCATCACCGTAAGCACTGAGCCATTCGATCGCCGCTGCTACTGGCGGGAATAACTGCGTTGCTACCTGCTGTAAGTCGTTCTTTCCAAACCCTTTTAAATCATTTTGATTTTCGAGGTAGCTGGAAAAGTCCGATATTATGACGGGCGTAGTGTTCCTTGTCAAATGTTCTGACGAAAAAATTGCAGCGGTCGGCACCGCCACCCCCGGCTCGATCACCACATACCAGCAATCGGGCGCTGCCACCGGCTGCAGCGCCTCGCCGACGCCTTCGGCAAAGGCGGTCTGGCCGAAGATGAAAAACGGGATGTCCGCCCCCAGCGGCAAGCCCAGCGCCATCAGCTCGTCGCGGCTCAGGCCGGCGTCCCACAGCTGGTTCAGCGCCATCAGCGTGGTGGCCGCATCGGACGAACCGCCACCGAGGCCGCCGCCCATCGGCAGAATTTTGTGAATCGCGATATCCACACCGGGCGGCAACTGGCCGCGGCGGCGCTGCACATCGGCCTGCAGCAGGCGGGCGGCACGGATGATCAGGTCGTCCTGCTCGGGCACGCCGGGCACGTCGGTCACGCGGCGCAGCGCATGGTCGGCGCGCAAGGTAAAGTCCAGCGTATCGCTGCGATCAATCAGCTGGAACACGGTTTGCAGCAAATGGTAGCCATCGGCGCGGCGGCCGGTCACATGCAGGAACAGGTTCAGCTTGGCCGGCGCCGGGCAATTCATCAAACGGGTCATCACATCAATACTCTTAGTCGGTCACAGTAGGATCAAGGACGATACGGATCGCCATCTCATCGACATCGCCGCGCGTCAGGCGGGTCAGGTCGAGACGTTTCGGTTGCGGCAGCGCCGCCGGATTGTCCTGCCAGCTCAGGTAGTCGAGCTTCCAGCCGTCACGGGTCACCACGCTGTCGCGTGCCGGCGAGGCAGCGAACGGCTGGCCGTCGGCGCTGATCGCATGGCCTTGCAGCCATTCGCGCAGGCCCGACACGGGCAGCGACCAGCCCAGTGTCTCGCGCATCAGGCTGTCGAGATCGGCAGCGCTGCGGGGCGGCTTGCCGCTCTGCGTCAGCGTCGCCGTTCCCGGCGCCAGACTGATCACGGCCACCGTCTGTCCGGTCGGCGAGATCAGGCTGACTTCGGTCTGCTGCGCGCTTTGCTGCCAGCTGAATTTGCCGGACAGCGATTCACTCTTGCCGTCCTTGCTGTAGTTGATGGCAATCCGGCCCGTCAGCTCCAGCGCGGCGCGATACGGCGCCACGGCCAGCGCTGAGCGCGCGGCCGGCGCCGTGGCGCAACCATTCAGGCCGAGCAGCGCGGCGCCCAGCAACAGGCTACGGAGTACGGTACGCCGCATCACAGGCTCTGGTTCAAGCGCGTCAGCGTGCTTTTCAGCGCGTCATTCGTCGGATCCTTGCGCTGCGCTTCCTGCCACATTTTTTGCGCCCCGGCCTGATCGCCCTTGACCCACAGCACTTCGCCCAGATGCACGGCAATTTCCGGATCGCTGCGCAAGGCATAGGCGCGGCGCAGCAAGTCCTCGGCCTCGGCCAGCCGGCCCAGACGGAACTGGACCCAGCCCATGCTGTCCATGATGAAGGGGTCGCCGGGCGCCATCTGCAGCGCCTTGTCGATCAGGGCAAAGGCTTCGGTCAGGCGCTCGTTGCGTTCGGCCAGCGAGTAGCCGAGCGCATTGTAGGCATGCTGATTATTCGGCGCGGCGGCGATCACGGCGCGCAGGCTGCGCTCCATCACATCCAGATGGCCCAGCTTCTCGGCCACCAGTGCATAGTCATACAGCAGGTCGGGATTGTCGGGCAAGCGCTTGACGCCATTTTCCAGCACGTGGAAGGCGGCCCGGTGGTTGCCCGCATCGCGCAGCAATTGCGCATCGGTCTGGATGATCTGCGCAATTTCGGCCGGGTCTTCCGTGTGCAAATCGGTCAGCTGCTTGCGCGCTTCCTCGACATCGCCCTTGCGCGCCGTCAGTTGGGCCCGTTTCAGGCGGGCGCTCAGGTACAGATTGTTTTCGTTCGAATCAACCTTCTCCAGCCAGCCGATGGCCGCGCCAAAGTCGCCGCGATCTTCTTCGATCTGCGCCAGTATCATCAGCACCTTGCTCGGATCACGTTCGTCGCCCGGATGCTGTGCCTGTACCGCGACGAATTGCTTGAAATACTGCTCGGCGCCGGCCATGTCATTCGACTGCATGGCCACCACGCCCAGCGCATACAACGTGGCCAGATTGTCCGGCTGGTCCTTCAGCAGCATCAAGAATTGCTGGCGCGCCGCATCGTACTGCTTGGCGTCAACCAGGATGCGGGCATAGGCGGCGCGCACTTCGCGCCCCTGCGGATGGGCGACGAGGAAATCGGTCATCACCTTGACGGCGGCATCCACATCGGGCGCCACCTGGGCCTTGGTCAGGATCGCCAGTTCGGAATCGGGCTTCAGCGCCAGCGCTGCTTCCGCTTCGGCCCGGGCGCGCTGGCTGTCGCCGACGGCAAACGCGCCCTGCGCCAGGATCAAATGGCTCTCCGGCACGTCCGCATACGGCGCCAATACGCGCTGCTGCAGGCCGAAGGCCGCCGCCTTGTCCTTGGCGCGCAGCAGGAACTGCTGCATCTGGAACATCGCCATCGCACGTGCCGCAGGTGGCGCGGCGGCCAGGCGCTGGCTGAAAATCTGCTCCGCTTCGCCAAGGTCATCATTGACAACGGCAAAGCCAAGGAAGTACTGGGTTGCTTCATCCGAGTCCGGCGCCAGCGTGCGCCACAGGCGAATTGCCGCCAGCGCTTCCGGCCCCTGCTTGGCGGTCAGCGCCATTTCGGCGGCGCGCCGGGCCAGCCGTGGGTCACGGGTTTGCTGCGCCAGCGCCAACATGGTGACGAACGGCCCCTGCCATTGGCCGCGCTTGAATTCCAGCTCGGCCTTGGTGATGCGGTACAGCAGGTCGCTGGTCAGTTCCACGCCGGGCAGGGTTTCCACCGCTGCGCTGGCGACCGGCGCGACGGGCGCCGCCGGCGCTGCATCGGCTGCCGGCAGCGGCGCTGGCGCCACGGCGTCGGCCTGTGGCGTGGGCGGCGCGATGGCGCACGCCGACAGCAAGGCGGAGAGAGTTACAATGGCGAAAGCGTTTTTCAAGAGTCGATCCTGGCAGGGGCGTGCGCGTGTAGTGAGTGCAACAGATTTTACGCTCAACGCAAGGCTGGCGTCTGCTACTAGTGTAACGAAATATTCCACCGGCCCCGGCCCCACAACCGCGAGACCCCCAGCCCCATGCCAGAATTAACAGAAGTTGAAGTAACCCGGCGCGGCGTAGCGCCCCATCTCGAAGGACGCGCCGTGCAGGACGTGGTGCTGCGGCGCAGCGGCCTGCGCTGGCCGTTCCCGCCGGCGCTGCCGGCGCTGCTAGCCGGCCGCGTGGTGGAACGCACTGGCCGGCGCGGCAAATATCTGTTGCTGCATTTCGCCCATGGCACGCTGATCATCCACCTCGGCATGTCGGGCCACCTGCGCATCATGCCGCCCGGGATCGCGGCCGAAAAACATGACCATGTCGACCTGCTGGTGGACAGCCCGGACGGCCCGCAAGTGCTGCGCATGACCGATCCGCGCCGCTTTGGTGCCGTACTGTGGCATGACGACCGCGATGGCGCGCTGGCCAGCCATGTGCTGCTGCGCAGCCTCGGCGCGGAACCGCTGGAAACCGGCTTCGATGGCAAGCTGCTGTATGACCAGACACGCCAGCGCAGCGCCGCCATCAAGCAGGTGCTGCTGGCCGGCGATATCGTGGTCGGGGTCGGTAATATTTATGCGTCGGAGAGTCTGTTCCGGGCCCGCATTAATCCGAAGACGCCGGCCCGCCGCATCAGCCTGGCCCGCTACGAGCGGCTGGCGCAGGTGATCCGCGAGGTGCTGGCCGAAGCCATCGTGCAGGGCGGCAGCACGCTGAAAGATTTTCTTAGCGTAAATGGTCAATCCGGATATTTTCAGCAGACATATTTCGTCTATGATCGTGCTGGCGTGCCCTGCCGGGTTTGCGGTACGCCGATACGCCAGATCAAGCAAGGACAGCGCTCCACGTTTTATTGTGTGATTTGCCAGAAATAAGTTGCCAGAAATAAGTTGTTAAGAATAAGTCATCCACTTAGGCGGAGTGAGCAGAATGGTCCGTGATTTCGAACAATACAGCGCATGGCGCCAGGGTGTGGTGACCGCCCTGAAAAACTATCAGGCCTGGGTCCATGGCGCGGCGCTGATCGATGCTGCCGCCGAGCAGCGCATCGAGCGCACGCTGGCGCGGCTGGCCGACGATAAATTGTCGGTCGCCTTCGTGGCCGAATTCTCGCGCGGCAAATCGGAACTGATCAACGCGATCTTCTTTGCCGATTACGGCCAGCGCATCCTGCCGTCGGCGGCCGGCCGCACCACCATGTGCCCGACCGAACTGCTGTACGACGCCGCGTGGCCGCCATCGATCCGGCTGCTGCCGATTGAAACCCGGGCCGACAACCTGTCGACCTCCGATTACCGCGATGATCCGTCCGCGTGGACCGTGCTGCCGCTGGACTTGAACGCGGGCGACGCCATGCACGAGACCTTCAAACAGGTCAGCATGACGCGCCAGGTGCCGGTGGCCGAGGCCAAGCGCTACGGCCTGTATGACGAAGACGATCCCGACCTGCCGGTGACGCTGGACCAGGATGGACTGGTCGAAATCTCGCTATGGCGCCACGCCATCATCAACTTCCCGCATCCGCTGCTCAAGCAGGGGCTGGTGATCCTCGATACACCGGGCCTGAACGCCATCGGCACCGAGCCGGAACTGACGCTGAACCTGATCCCGAATGCGCATGCGGTGCTGTTCATCCTGGCCGCCGATACCGGCGTCACCAAGAGCGACATCGAAGTCTGGCGCAACCACATCGGCGGCGGCAGCGGCGCCGGCCGGCTGGTGGTGCTGAACAAGATTGATGCCATGTGGGACGAGCTGCGCAGCATCGACGAAGTCAACGCCGAGATCGAACGCCAGCAAACCAGCGCGGCCCATATGCTGTCGCTGGAGGCGCGCCAGGTGTTCCCGGTGTCGGCACAGAAGGCGCTGGTGGGCAAGATCAACCACGACCCGGCACTGCTGGCGCGCAGCCGTTTGCCGCAGCTGGAGGATGCGCTGTTCAACGAACTGATTCCGGCCAAGAAAGACATCGTGCGCAAGCAGCTGAGCGCGGACTTGAAAGAACTCAGCAGCGGCCAGCTAAGCATGCTCAATGCCCGCATCCGCGGCATCGTCGAGCAGCTGCACGAACTAAAGAGCCTGCGCGGCAAAAACCAGAGCGTGATCAGCCACATGATGCGCCGCATCGATGCCGAGAAAAAGGAATTCGACGCCAGCCTGTTCAAGCTGCAGGCCACCCGCTCCGTGTTCACCCGCTTGTCGACCGAGCTGTACACAACGATGGGCATGGACGTGGTGCGCGACGATATCGACCGCGTGCGCGACGAGATGCAGCGCAGCCGCTTCTTCACCGGCGTGCGCGAAGCGGTGCGCCAGTACTTCGAGCGCATCCGCCACAACCTCGATGCGGCCGACCGCAAGACACTCGAGATCACCGAGATGATGGGCGTGATGTACCGCCGCTTCTCGAATGAACACGGGCTGACGCTGACGCTGCCGATGCCGTTCACGCTGGAGCGCTACCGGGACGAGATCGCCAGCATCGAAGCCATTTATGCCAAGCAGTTCGGCACCGCCACCTTGCTGACCACCAGCCGCGTGGTGCTAATGGAGAAATTCTTCGACACCATCGCCTCGCGCGTGCGGGCCTGCTTCAAAGCTGCCAACGACGATGCCGATGCGTGGCTGAAGGTGATCATGGCGCCGCTGGAAGCGCAGATCCGGCAGCACAAGGATCAGCTGAAACACCGGCTGGCCTCGATCCAGCGCATCCATGATGCGACCGACAGCCTGGAACAGAAAATCGACGCGTTTGAAGCCAGCCAGCAGGAGCTGGAACAGCAGAAAGCGCGCCTCAATGAATTGGCCGGCAATATCAGCATCGCCATCAACTCCGAGTTGGTGGTGCTGGACGCCGCCGCGTAAGGACTCTGATGACACCTCGCAGTACCGCAACACCGCCGCCCGACGACTACACCGACCCCAGTTTTTCCGCCGACCTGATCGCGTGGCAGCAGGTGCATGGCCGCCATGTGCTGCCGTGGCAAAACACCCGCGACGCCTATCTGATCTGGCTGTCCGAGATCATGCTGCAACAGACGCAGGTTGCGGCCGTGCTCGGCTATTACGCACGCTTCCTCGACCGCTTCCCGACGCTGCAGTCGCTGGCGGCGGCGCCGGTGGAAGACGTGATGGCACAATGGAGCGGCCTCGGCTACTACACCCGCGCCCGCAACCTGCACAAATGCGCGCAGCAGGTGGTGGCGCAATACGACGGCGTGTTCCCGTCTGATCCGCGCCTGCTGGCCGAGCTGCCGGGCATCGGCCGTTCGACGGCGGCGGCGATTGCCGCCTTCTCCAGCGGCACGCGCGCCGCCATCATGGACGGCAACGTCAAGCGCGTATTCGCGCGCGTATTCGGCATCGACAGCTATCCGGGCGAGCGCAAGACCGAGGAAGCACTGTGGCGTCGCGCCGAAGCGCTGCTGCCCGAGCAAGGTATCGAGTCGTACACGCAGGGCTTGATGGACATGGGGGCGACGCTGTGCACACGCTCCAGTCCGTCCTGTGAGCGCTGCCCGATGCAGGCACGCTGCGTGGCCTTTGCCACCGGACGCACCAAGGAACTGCCTGTGCGCAAGCCAAAAAAAGTGTCGCCGGAAAAGCAGGCCAGCATGCTGCTGATCGTCGACAACGGGCAAGTGCTGCTGGAGCAGCGTCCGGCCAGCGGCATCTGGGGCGGCCTGCTGTCGCTACCGGAACTCGATGGCCATGCGCTGGCCGAGGATGATGACATCGCAGCGCTCGATGCGGCGGCGCTGATGCTGGCGGTAGACCGCTTCGGCACGCTGGAATCGTATGAACGGCTATCGACGATTACCCATGTGTTCACGCACTACAAGCTGCACATCGCGCCCTACCGCATCACGCTGGCGCAGCGCCGCCAGCTGGTCGCGCAAGGCGGTCACCTCTGGTACGACAGCAGCGCCATCGACACCGCGCCACTGCCGGCGCCCATCAAGAAGCTGCTATTGGAACTGCTAGGCGAGCGCAACCCCGCGCAAGCCCGGATGTTCTGAGCCCCCGTCGCTCCCGCGCAGGCGGGAGCCCATCACCGGCAGCGCCATGTCAGCCCTCTCAGCGCAACAACTTCAACATGCCGAACATCAGGCCGGCGTTCAGCGTAGCAATCGCGATGGCAGTAGCGACGAACCACTTGACCAGACGGGTTTCGAGCTCAGCCAGCCGCGTACCGACCATGCAAATCCGCCCATTCACCTCCGCAATGTCGACATGGACTTTGCCGAAGTGTATCGCGATACTTTCCCGTAGCTCGAGCAAGTCGACCTTGCTGGCATAGAATTTTGCAATCTCCTGATCCACGGCGCACTCCTCAGTGCAACAGCTTCAGCATGCTGAACATCATGCCTGCGTTCAATGTGATCAGCGTGATGGCCGTACCAATAAACCAGCGCTGCATGCGCGCCTCCAGTCTGGCGACTTCTGTCCGGAGGTTGGCAATGTCCTCCTTGGTGGCATAGGTTGCACGGACGAATGACACGGCAGTCGTCAGCGCGACCAAGCTACGCTCAAGCGAGATCATTCGATCTTCGAAAGCATCGAGGCGTTGCTCTATTCTGGTAGGCGACGAGTCCATTCAAGCATTGTTGTCCGCACCGCAGACGAATGCAAGGCGCGCTGTTTGCGCTGGCTCACAGCTCGTCGAGCGAGAACAGGCGGCGGTGTTCGCGGATCGCGTAACGGTCGGTCATGCCGGCGATATAGTCGGCGATCTTGCGGGCGCGCTTGTTCGGGTCGCCCGACTGGTCCTGATAGTCGGGCGGCAGCAGCACCGGTTCGGCCATGAAAGAATCGTACAGCTCGCGCACAATGCGGCTGGCTTTGACGCGCATCCGGTTGACCTGATAGTGCTGGTACAGATTAGCCCGCAGGAAGCGCTTCAGCTCGGTCGCGTCCTTGCGCATGCCGTCCGAAAAGCGGATCAGTGGCGGGCTGGCGCGCACCGCCTCGATATCGGCCGGCGCCGCCTCGGCCAGCAAGGCGCTAGAGGTGACGATCAGGTCGTCGGCCAGCGCCGTGATCAGGCGCCGCAGCGTTTCGTAAATCGCGCGCCGCCCCGACAGTCCCGGGAAGGTGCGCTGCACGTCATGCCACAGGCGCGCAAAAAATTCGACCTGCTCCAGCTGCGCAATCGTGATCAGGCCGGAGCGCAGGCCATCGTCGATATCGTGACTGTTGTAGGCAATCTCATCGGCCAGATTGGTCAGCTGTGCTTCCAGTGATGGCTGGGTGCGATCGATAAAGCGCTGCGCGACCGGCCCCAGCATGCGGGCATTGTTCAGCGAGCAGTGTTTGAGGATACCTTCGCGCGTTTCGAACATCAGGTTCAGGCCATCGAAAGCGCCGTAGTGTTCTTCCAGCTCGTCGACCACGCGCAGGCTTTGCAGGTTGTGCTCGAAACCGCCATGGTCCTTCATGCACTCGTTCAGCACGTCCTGGCCAACGTGGCCGAACGGCGTATGGCCGAGGTCATGCGCCAGCGAAATCGCTTCCACCAGATCTTCGTTCAGACGCAGGTTGCGCGCCAGCGAGCGGCCGATCTGCGCTACTTCCAGACTGTGGGTCAGGCGGGTGCGGAACAGGTCGCCCTCATGGTTGAGGAATACCTGGGTCTTGTATTCGAGCCGGCGGAAGGCCGACGAATGGATGATGCGGTCGCGGTCGCGCTGGAACTGGCTGCGCGAAGCGTGCGCCGTTTCCGGATAGCGCCGCCCGGCGCCACCGTCCGAATGCGCCGCGTAGGGCGCCAGATGGGCATCGGGCAGCATCGCGGCGCCGCCTTACTGGATGGCTGCGGCCAGCGTGGCCAGCAGCAGTTCCTGGGGCGCATTGGTGATGCTCGGCGCGCCCAGCGGTTTCAGCAGAATGAACTTGATCGCCCCGCCCTCGTTCTTCTTGTCGACTTCCATCAGTTCCAGCCAGCGTTCGGTGCCCAGATCCGGCGCCACCACCGGCAAGCCGGCCGCTTTGACCAGCGCCCGCAGCCGTGCCACGGTATCGGCATCGACCAGCCCCATGCGATGCGACAGATCGGCCGCCATCACCATGCCGCAGCCGACCGCTTCGCCGTGCAACCAGGCGCCATAGCCCATGCCCGCTTCGATCGCGTGACCGAAGGTGTGGCCAAAATTCAGGATCGCGCGCAGACCGCCTTCGCGTTCATCCTGACGCACCACGTCGGCCTTGATCTCGCAGGAACGGGCAATCGCATATGCCAGTGCGGCCTTGTCACGCGCCACCAGCAGCGCGATATTCGCTTCGATCCAGTCGAAGAAGGCGGCATCAATGATGGCGCCGTGCTTGATGACTTCAGCCAGACCGGCCGACAGTTCCCGATCCGGCAGCGTTTCCAGCGTCGAGGTATCGGCGATCACCGCACGCGGCTGGTAGAACGCGCCGATCATGTTCTTGCCCATCGGATGGTTGATGCCGGTCTTGCCACCGACCGAGGAATCGACCTGCGACAGCAAGGTAGTCGGCACCTGAATGAAATCGACGCCGCGCATATAGCTGGCCGCCGCATAGCCGGTCAGGTCGCCGATCACGCCGCCGCCCAGCGCCACCATGGTGGTCTTGCGGTCAGCCTTGTGCGCCAGCAGCGTGTCGAAGATCTGCATCAGGCTGGCCCAGTTTTTGAACTCCTCGCCGTCCGGCAGCACGATGGGGATCACGTGCTTGCCAGCGTCGCGCAGGCTTTGCTCGATGCGCGCCAGATACAGCGGTGCCACCGTGGTATTGGTGACGATGGCGACTTTGTTGCCGCCCACGTGACGGGCCAGCAGGCCGGCGTCATTCAGCAGGGCCGGGCCGATCGAGATCGGGTAGCTGCGCTCGCCCAGATCTACGTTTAACAGGATATTGGTTTGCTCAGTCATCGAAGGTTGTGCGTGGGTGACGCAGTTCGGCGCGTCCTGGCAAGCCAGGCTGTCGAGTTGGGTCAGGATGGTCGAAACCATCGATTGTACGTTAGGCCGGCCAGTATCGATGACGATGTCGGCCACTTCCAGGTAGAGGGGATCGCGCACCTGCATCAATTCTTCGAGCTTTTTGCGCGGATCGGCCGTCTGCAGCAGGGGCCGGTTCTTGTCGTGGGCGGTGCGCACCAGGATGCTGCTGACGCTGGCCCGCAGGTAGATCACGGTGCCGCGCTCCTTCAGGTAGGCGCGGCTGTCCGGGTTCAGAATGGCGCCGCCACCAGTGGCCAGCACGATGCCTTGCTGGCCGCTCAGTTCGCGGATCACGTCCGCCTCGCGGCGGCGGAAACTGGGTTCACCTTCAATTTCGAAGATCCATGGGATCGAAGCACCGGTACGGGCTTCGATTTCATGGTCGGAGTCGATGAACTTCAGGCCCAGCTTGCGGGCCAGAATGCGGCCTATGGTGGTCTTACCCGCACCCATCAACCCCACTAAAAACACATTTTGCATGAACTTCCAATTTAATTTGTCAGAGTGCACCCGTCCGTGACGACCACGCCATTATAAGTGTCACCGGTGCGCACCACACCATACGGGCTGTAACGGCCCGGTGGCGTGACCGCTGCTGCCGAGTAATCTGTTGCCAGGCCAATCAGGCGAGTATAAGCCACATAGCTCGCTTCCGTCCCGGACACGCTGCCGCGGATGGTCATATCGATGTCCAGCCAGTTGGCCCGATCACGCGGATAAATGAGCGATACCGTGGCCAGACCACGGGCATCGGTGGTCACGGCCGGGGTCACGGTGATCGGAATCCCCGGATCCAGACGGCCGTTGCCATTCAGGTCTTCGCCGCCCTGCAGCAAGCCGTCGCTGTTGGTGTCTTCGTTCAGGCAGGCGGTCGGCGGCGCGGCCGGATCGAGCTGCCACGGACCCTGGGTACCGTTGTAAATCAGCGCGCCCTTGTAGAAGTAGCGTGGCCGCACCGAGCCGGTGACGTTCACACCCGGTACCGGATTACCGGCAGCGTCGGTCACAAACACCGAGTAATCAACCTGATAGGTGGCCGAATTCGGCGTAATCACGGTATTACCGGTACCGGCCGTGATGAACAGCGATTTCTTCGCCACCGTCAGCTTGGCGATCGCCGCCGCGTTCGAACCGCCCTGCAACTGGGCCTGAATCGACACGCCGTCGAGCTTGGTATCGGCGGTGCCGGCGATGTAGTTGACCGAGGCGGCGCCGTCGGCGCCGGTCAGCACCACGGCCGGCTGGCTCAGCGTGCCGCCGCTGGGGTCAGTGACGATGGAGAACGCCACCGGCGCATTTTTCACCAGATTGTTGGCGCTGGTGCCGTCGCGCACAATGGCGCGCAGCGTGGTTTGCTGCACCGTGCTGCCCGGCGTATTCGCACCGACCACGGCCGGATCGGCCTGCACACTGATGGTTGCCGCGCTAGTCAGCGGGGTCAGGAATTCCAGCGTGCCTTGCACCGTCACGCCAGCGGCGCTGGCCGTCAGCGTCGCCACGCCGGGGCTGCCGGCCGACACATAAGCCGACGCATTGCCGTTGACCAGCGCCAGCCCGCTACCCTGCAGCGTGGTGCAGCCGGCGTTGCTGTAAATCGCACCGCGCGAGGTGCTGAGTGCCACCGTACCGGCCTGTGGCACGCCGCCGACGTCGTAATGCACGGCGACGATCTGGCAGCTATTGGTGGCAGCCGCGCTCAGCGGAGCACCGGCGCCATCGACGGCGCCAACGTTGAAGTTCGACGAGCTGACCGTGATCACCGAGCTGGCCGACTCACCCAGCGCCTTGACCACGATGGTGTCGGAACCAGCCGTCAGGGCCGCGTAGCTGAGTACCAGTTGGCCGGCCGAGTTGGTGACGGCACTGCCGCCGCCCTTGACCGTCAGCGCATTCGCGCCGGACGTGAAGGTGACGGCCTTGCCAGCCAGTGGATTGCCGGCCGAATCAGTCAGCTTGACGCTGACATCGGTGCTCGCACCGACCTTGATGGTGCCGCTGTTGTTGATGACCAGCTTGTTGCCGGCCACGCTGATATTGATGCTGGCCGCCGTCGCGCCCGGTGCCGTCGCCGTCACCTTGATGGTGCGCGAGGTCGCGTCGCCGCCGGTCGACAGTTTGGCCGACACCTGACCATTCGCATCGGTCACATGGTTGGCATAGGTCAGACTGCCCGAATCGGCTGCCAGTCCCACCGTCACGCCGGCCACCACGGTATTCGAGGCATCCTTGACCAGCACTTTCAGGTTCACTTCATTCCCGGTAGCACCGGCCGATTGCAGCACGCCGGCATCGGACGTCAGCACCAGCGTCGGCACGGCCGTGACCACGGCAATCTGCAGCGGCGCCGACGTGACCGAGCCGGCACTGGCGGTCACGGTAATCACCCGCGCCGTGTTATTGCCCTTGGTGCTGAGCTTTTCGACCACCTGGCCATTCGCGTCGGTGACGCGGGTGGTGTTGCTGACGCTGCCCGAGTCCGCCTTGAAGCTGACCGTTTCGCCGGGCAGCACATTGTTGTTGGCATCCTTGACGATGGCCGTCAGCGTCACCTCGGTACCGTCCACGCCGGACGATTCCATGGTCTTGGCGCTGGCAATCAGCACCACCTGGGCCGCCTTGGATGGCGCCACCCCATTGCTGTTGGCACCCGGCGAACCGCCGCCGCCGCCGCACGCGGCCAGCAGGCTGGCACAGACCAGCATGGCCAGCCAGGCGCTAAATTGTTGGAAGACGCGAGAAGTGTGTTTGAACATGAGGAGGCCTATCAATACCGTGAAGCGAAATAATTAGCGGGTGGACAAACGGTCCGCCACAACCTTGGGGGTGATGAACACCAGTAGTTCGGTCTTGTCATTGGTGCGCGTGGTGTTGCGGAACAGATAGCCCAGCACCGGCACGTCACCCAGCAGGGGCACCTTGTCGACCTCGTTGCGCTCGACCTGTTGGTAGATCCCGCCCAGCACCACGGTGCCGCCGTTTTCCACCATGACCTGGGTCTTCACGTGCTTGGTGTCGATCGCGAAGCCGGCCCGGGTTTCCTGCCCCACGCTGTCTTTGTTGACATCGACGTCCAGTACCACATTGCCGTCCGGCGTGATCTGCGGCGTCACTTCCAGTTTCAGGTTGGCCTTGCGGAACACGATCGAGGTGGCGCCGGAACTGGTGGCCACCTGATACGGCAGCTCGATGCCCTGCTCGATCAGCGCGATCGCCTTGTCGGCCGTCACCACGCGCGGGCTGGAAATAATCTTGCCGGTACCGTCCGCTTCAAGCGCCGACAGTTCCAGATTCAGGAAGCGGTTCGCCGCCGACGAGAACAAGCTGACCGCCAGACTGCCGGCCGCCGCGCCATTGATCGGCGCTGCTGGCAGGTTGATGAACTGGGTGTTGTTGTAGCTGGCGTCAGTCTTGGCGACCTGCCCCGTCACCTCGCCCACGCCGGTCATGTTGCCGCCAATGCCGATACGGGTATTGCTGCTGCCGATCTGGTAGCCGGAATCGCCGCCACGCAGGGTGCGCAGGTCGGCAAAGCCCAGCTTGGCACCGAGGTTGCGGGTAAAGGTGTCGCTGGCTTCCACGATGCGCGCCTCGATCAGCACTTGCTTGGTGGCGACGTCGGTCTTGGAGATCAGCTTGCGGATGTCATCGAGCTTGGAAGCGATATCGGTGACGAACAGCTGATTGGTGCGCGGTTCGATGATGGCGCTGCCGCGCTTGGACAGCACGCGGTTCTTGCTGTCGCTGCCGCCTTCGAGACCGAACACGGTCTTGAACGCTTCCGCCTTCTGGTAATTCAGCTGGAAGATTTCCGACTTCAGCGGTTCGAGGTCAGCAATCTGGGCGCGCTGTTCCAGCTCCAGCTTTTCCTTGGTCAGCAATTCTTCCTTGGGAGCGATCCACAGCACCGAGCCGTTCTTGCGCATGTCCAGCCCCTTGGCCTGCAGGATCACGTCGAGTGCCTGATCCCACGGCACTTCCTTCAGCCGCAGCGTCAGGTTGCCGGCCACGCTGTCGCTGGTGATGATGTTCAGGCCCGAGATATCGGCAATCGCCTGCAGCGCAGCGCGCACTTCCACGTTCTGGAAATTGAACGACAGCTTCTCGCCGCGATAGCCCTGGGTGCCCTGCGTCAGCTTGTTCGGGTCTTCCTTGATCGGCTTAACGTCGATCACCAGCTGCGTATCGCTCTGGTACACGGTCTGTTCCCACAGGCCGCGCGCTTCGATCGTCATGCGCGTGTTTTCGCCCTGCGGCGCGGTGGTGATCAGCGCCACCGGGGTGCCGAAGTCAGCCACATCGAGGCGGCGGCGCAGCGTTTCCGGCACGCCAGTCTTGAGAAAGTCGATCACCACGCCGGTGGCGATCTGGCGCACATCGACTGCCACCTGACTGTTCGGCAGGTCCACCACAACCCGGCCTTCGCCATTGGCGCCGCGGCGGAAGTCCATGTCGCGCAGCAGTTGCCGGCTGCCCGCAGCGGCGGCCGCTTTCGCCGGTTCGGCCTTGGCGACCGGAATGCCGCGTGCGTCGACGGCCGTGGCCAGGCCGCCGGAACCGTCAATGGTCAGGATCACGGCATTGCCATCGATCGCGGTGGCGTAATTCAGGCTGCGTTTCAGGTTGAACACCAGACGCGAGCGCTCGCCGGCCTGCACCAGGTTCACGCTGCGCAGGTCGCCCAGATTCATCTCTTGCGTATTCTTGCCGGTGGCATTCAGCGTGGCGCCGAAATCGAGCGCGATGCGGGCCGGATTGGTGATCGCAAAATTGATCGGCAACTTGGCCGGCGCATTCTTCAGCGCGATCTTGACGATGACGTTGGCGCCCTGCTGGTTGGCGGTAATCGATTCAATCGCATTGCTGGCGGCATTGCTGGCGGCAGCGCTGTCGGCGGCCGGCGCCGGGTCTTGTCCCGGGCCTTGCGCGGCGACGGGCAACGGGCCCGCCAGCGCCAGCACCGATGCCAGCAGAACGGCGACCGCGCGCTGCACGGCAGGCGCCGTGTACCGCAGGGAACTTGGGTGGGCGCTCATTTGTTGGTCTCCTTGCTTTCCTGCAATTCCAAAACAGCCATATGTTCGACCCAGTCTCCGGTCGCGTCCTGGACGAGTTCCTTGATATTCACGGCAGCGTCGCTGATGCCGACGATCAGGCCGAAATTCTGTCCCACATGCTGGCCGGTGCGTACCTGATACACGGAACGGTCGATCTGCAGCAGGGCGTAATTGATGCCGCCCTTGGCCATGGTACCAACCATCTTGACGGTATCGAGCGGGAAGCTCTCCAGCAATTCCTTGGGCCGTGCGGTATCCGGTTTCAGGCCGCCGCCGCGGGCAGCATTTTCGCGGGCCAGCTCGGCCAGCAGCTTGTTCGGATTGAACGGGTCGACCGCATCACCGGACGCATAGGCGAACGGGATAAAGGTCTTCGGCTCGCTGATCGGCTGCACCGCGACATGGGCTTGCGCGTCGGTCTGCTTCATCCATTGCCGCACTTCCTGCACGTCGCTGTCGCCGCAGCCGGCCAGCAGCGCGGCGCCCAGCAACACGGGGATCAGGGTGGCTTGCTTGCTCATGATTTTTTCGCCGCCTTCTTCTTGTCGACCAGCGCCTTGCGCTGCGCCGCCACTTCTTCCGGATCGAGGTAGCGGAAGGTCTTGGCCACCGCGTCCAGCGTCAGCGTGCCATCCTTGCCGGCATTCAGCGTCATGTTGTTCAGCGTGACGATGCGCGGCAGGTTGGCCATGTCACCGGCGAAGGCGCCGATGTCGTGGTAGCTGCCGGTCACCTTGATATCGATCGGCAGTTCGGCGTAGTAGTCGCGCACCACCACCTGGGCCGGCTTGAACAGCTCGAACTGCAGGCCACGGCCAGAGCCGGCGCGGTTGATGTCGGTCAGCAGCGCGGCCATCTCGGCCTTGCTCGGCAACTGTTTCTGCAAGCGCTCGACGTACTGGTCGACCTGCACCTTCTGCACCCGCAGCGCATCGAGATTGACGGCCTGCATGGTCTTGATCTTGTATTCGCCGCGCAGTTTCTGCTCCGTCGCCGCGCCCGCTTCCTGTTCCTCGAACTGGCTGCTCCAGTAGGCGAAATAGCCGAGCGCGATCACGGCTGCCGTCACGCCCATCGCGCACAGCAGGCGCGGCGCCAGCGGCCACTGGCCGGGATGACGGTCGTTCAGGCCGCGGAACTGGTCCTGCAGCGAGGCCATCAGGTCTTTCAGATTGAGCGAGGCAGCCATCATGGTCTCCGGTCAGGACTGGCTTTGCCGTCCTTGGCGTTCTTGGCGTCCTGATCCTTGTCGCGCGGACGCTTGATGCTGACCACCATATTGAATTCCACCACCTTCTTGGCGGTCTTGCCCTGCCCCAGTCCGGTCGAGCGGACTTCGATCAGGTCCGGCTTCTCCAGCCACGGCGAAACGCCAGCCAGATTGCGCAGCAATTCCGAGACCCGCTCCTGCGACTGCGCAAAACCTTGCACCGTCACTTTCTGGCCTTCCTGCTTGAAGCCTTTCAGGTACACGCCGGGCGGGGTCTGCTTGACCAGTTCGTCCATCAGATAGACCGGCTGGTTGCGGTCGCCCTGCAAATCTTCCACCGCTTGCTGGCGCGCCTTCAGCGCTTCGATTTCCTGCTTCAACGTGGCGATCTCGGCGATCTTCTTGTCGAGGCCGACGATGGCAGTCTTGATTTCCTTGTTGCGCTCATTCTGGATCGAAATCGCGCGCGCATTGTAGCCGCCCACCAGCAGAACCACGCCAATGCCGACGATGCCGCCCAGCGTCAGCAGGGCAAAGAAGGCGGCCTTCTTCTGTTTGCGTTTTTCTTCGCGGTGCGGCAGCAGGTTAATCCGTATCATCAGCCGAACCTCCGCAAGGCCAGACCGCAGGCGACCAGATAGGCCGGCGCATCCGCGCGCAGCTGCGATTCGCGCACGCCCGGTGCCAGCTGCATGCCCTTGAACGGCGAAATCACGGCGGTCGAAATCTTGGTGCGGCTGGCGATGATGTCGAGCAGGCCCGGAATCAGCGCACAGCCGCCGGCCAGGAACAGCTGATCGACCCGGGTGTACGGGGTTGACGTGAAGAAGAACTGGATCGCCCGCGTCACTTCCAGCGCCGCGCTTTCGAGGAAGGGTTGTAGCAGGTCGCGCTGATAATTGTCGGGCAGCTCGCCCGACTTCTTGCGGCTCTCCGCTTCGTCGAACGCCATGCCATAGCTGCGCACGATATCCTGGGTCAGCGCGTGGCCGCCGAACGGTTGCTCGCGCTCGTAGACGGCGACGCCATCGAGCATCACCGAAATATGCGTCACTTGCGCGCCGATCTGGAACAGGGCCACGATCTGGCCGGCGCCCGCTTGCGGCAGCTGCGCCGTCACGCGGTCCAGCGCGGCGCGCGCCGCATACGATTCTATGTCCATCACGGTGGCCTTCAGGCCCGATGCTTCGGCAATCGCCACGCGGTCTTCGACTTTTTCGCGGCGCGACGCGGCCAGCATCACTTCGATATCTTCGGTCGAATTGGCAACCGGGCCGATCACGTCAAAATCGAGGCTGACTTCATCCAGCGCAAACGGGATGTACTGGCTGGCTTCGGACTCGACCTGCACTTCCAGCTGGTCTTCCGACATGCCGGCCGGCAGGATAATCTTCTTGGTGATGACGGACGCGGGCGGCATGCCGAGCGCCACGTGGCGGGCCCGCGAGCCGCTCTTCTTCCAGACCCGGCGCACCGCTTCCACCACCTGGTCCATGTTTTCGATATAGCCGTCGACCACGGCGCCGCGCGGCAGCGGCTCGGACGCATAGCGCTCCAGCCGGATCTCGTCCTTGGCCTGCGCCAGCTCCACCAGCCGCACGCTGGAGGTGCTGATGTCGATGCCGACCAGCGCAGGGTTGCCCTGCCCCAACAATGATTTTAGATCAATCATGCCGCCCTCCCGCTGGCACGTGCCGCGCGCATGGCGCTGCCATCGCAGGCGCTACTGCTGCTGTGCTGCCGGCGGGGCACTCGGACTGAAGGCATAGGGAACTCGTTAGAAAACCAGCGTTTAGACTGCTTACATAAGACAGTACATTAAATCGTAGCAATAAGACTTAGTAAGTGTAAAGGTATTTCTATTGCGCACAATTGACGCGCTGTGCGCCTGACGCCACAGTCTCGCGCCACTCTGTAGCCCCCTTGGAAACTAAGTTGTTTTGTTGCTCACGAGAAAAATTGCAAGCAGTCCTGACAGGCGTGCCGTGGCCCATGCCGCTCGCTTATAATGAATTGGATACAACTACTCAAAAGATCTTGCGCGCATGACTTCTTCCAAATCGGCTCCACCCGCCTCGACACCGCCATCTGGCGCCAACTCACTGACCAAACGCCTGCTGATCCTGTCGGCCATCACGACGCTCGGTCTGGGCCTGGCAGCGGCCCTGGTACTGGTGTTCGGCCTGGCGCTGGCCTACCCTAATTTGCCGGAACTGGACACGCTGACCGATTACCGGCCCAAGATGCCGCTGCGTATCTTCTCGGCCGATAATGTCCTGATCGGCGAATTCGGCGAAGAGCGACGCAACCTGGTGCGCATCAAGGATATCCCTGATGTGATGAAAAAAGCCGTGCTGGCGATCGAAGACGACCGCTTCTACGAGCATGGCGGCGTCGACTACACCGGCATCTTGCGCGCGGCCGTGCACAACGCCACCGGCGGCGCCAAGCAAGGCGCCTCGACCATCACCCAGCAGGTGGCGCGCAATTTCTTCCTGTCGAGCGAACAAACCTTCAAGCGCAAGATCTATGAAATGCTGCTGGCATGGAAGATCGAACAGAATCTGAGCAAGGACCAGATTCTGGAAGTGTATATGAACCAGATCTACCTGGGCCAGCGCGCCTACGGCTTCTCGTCAGCCGCACAAATCTATTTCGGCAAGAATCTGAAAGACATTAGCGTGGCCGAAGCGGCCATGCTGGCCGGCCTGCCGAAAGCGCCGTCGGCCTACAACCCGGTGG
This sequence comes from Sphingomonadaceae bacterium, assembly GCA_041730475.1. Lineage (GTDB taxonomy): Bacteria > Pseudomonadota > Gammaproteobacteria > Burkholderiales > Burkholderiaceae_D > Rugamonas. Next base: position 3,512 of record JBGSBQ010000002.1, on the reverse strand, counting down.
TCAATCCGAAACGGGCCCGTACCCGCCAGCAATACATTCTGCAACGCATGCATGACCTGCGCTACATCAGCGACAAGCAGTTCGAAGAAGCCAAGGCTGAGCAGTTGAAAGTGAAGACCGACAGCAGCGAATTCGGCGTGCACGCCGAGTACGTGGCCGAGATGGCGCGCCAGTTGGTGTATGAGCAGTTCAAGGAAGACACCTACACCCGTGGCCTGAACGTGTTCACCACGATTACCAAGGCCGATCAGGACGCCGCCTATCTGGCGCTGCGCAAGGGCGTGATGGATTACGAGAAGCGCCACGCCTATCGCGGTCCGGAAGCGTATATCGACATCCCGCAGGCCAAGGACGACGCCGACGACGCCATCGAGACCGAGCTGGCCGACCATCCGGACAGCGACGACATCATCGCCGCCATGGTGCTGGCCGCCACGCCGCAGCAGATCACGGCGGTGACGGCTACCGGCGAAGAAATCAAGATCACCGGCGCCGGGCTGGACATGGGCCGTTCGTGGCTGTCCGAGAAGGCCGCGCCGAACAAGCGCATCCGTCGCGGCGCGGTGATCCGCGTGATGCAGGAAGGCAAGGACTGGCTGGTCACGCAGATGCCGGAAATTGAATCGGCCTTCGTTGCCGCCAGCACTCAGGATGGCGCGATCAAGGCCATGGTGGGCGGCTTCGATTACAACCGCAACAAGTTCAACCATGTGACTCAGGCCTGGCGCCAGCCCGGTTCCTCGTTCAAGCCCTTCATTTATTCGGCCTCGCTGGAGCGCGGCCTGTCGCCCGGCACCATGATCAACGATGCGCCGATCTCCTTCGATGCCGGCCAGACCGGCGGGCAGGCGTGGGAACCGAAGAACTACGACGGCAAGTATGAAGGCCCGATGACGATGCGGCGCGGCCTGACCAAGTCGAAGAACATGATCTCGATCCGCATCCTGCACAAGATCGGCGCCAAGTACGGGCAGGAATATACGACCCGCTTCGGCTTCGATGCCGAGAAGAATCCGCCCTACCTGACGCTGGCACTCGGCGCCGGCAACGTCACGCCATTGCAGATGGCCGGCGCCTATTCGGTGTTTGCGAATGGCGGCTACAAGGTCAGCCCTTACCTGATTTCGCGCGTGACGGATGTGAACGGCAAGATCCTGTCGCAGGCCGCGCCCGATGTGGCCGGCGATGAAAAGAACCGCGTCATCGACGAACGCAATGCCTTCCTGATGGACAGCATGCTGAAGGATGTGGTGCGCTTCGGCACGGCGACCAAGGCGCTGGTGCTGAAGCGTCCCGACCTGTCGGGCAAGACCGGGACCACCAACGATTCGATCGATGCGTGGTTTGCCGGCTACCAGCCGAAGCTGGTGGGGATTGCGTGGATCGGCTATGACCAGCCGAAGAATCTGGGAAATAAGGAAACCGGGGGCGGCTTGGCGCTGCCGATCTGGATCAGCTACATGCAGAAGGCGCTGAAGAATATCCCGATCGAGGAACGGGCGGTGCCGGACGGCGTGACGCTGGTGGGTGATGAGTATTACTATGCGGAGAACCCGCCCGGTGCCGGCGTACACAACCTGGACGGCGGCAGCCATAGCACCCCGGCCGAGGAAAAAGCCAAGGATGCTGTCAAGAACGAGCTGTTTTAATTCCTACCCCCAGCGCAAAACCTGGGGTCAAACCCGCCGGGTTTGACCCCGGCTTTACGCCGTGGGGTTGAACCGCTGCGACAGCCCGCAACCTGCGACAGCTTACTGATCGGCCAGCACCACCGGGCAGCCATGCTGCATGCTGCACATGTCCGACAGCGCCGCAAACAGCTCGGAGCCGTCGCGCGTATTGCGCCACTTGCCGTCCACCTGCTTGTAGTGGAACCCGCCCGAACGGGCCGCCACCCACAGCTCCTTCATCGCCGCCTGGCTGTTGACGATGATCTTGGAGCCGTTGTGGATGAACTCGATTTCCAGCACATTGCCACTGCGGCTGCACTCGACATCGATCATGTCCAGATCGTTCAAACGGTCCAGCGAAGCCTCGATCGCATCGAGGGTGGCCTCGGCCTGCGCCAGGAATTCTGATTCGCCCATGCTACACTCCAATATCTCAAGTCAAACCGTGATTTTAATCGTGAAGTCCACTTTCAGTTTGTTTATCGGCACCACCCTGTGCCTGACCTCCTTGTTGAGCGGCTGCGGCCAACCCGGCGCGCTATACCTGCCCAAGGATCCCGCCAAGCCCGCCACCAGCACTGCGCTTGGCAAACCCGGCGTGCCGCCTGCTTCGGCACCGGTCCCGGCTACGCCTCCTGCATCCCAACAATAAGCTCAACAATAAGCTCAACCTCAGGCTCTATGTCGCAATTTACCTATCAAGACGGCGTGCTGCACGCTGAAGGCGTGTCGCTGAGCGCGATCGCCAACCAGTTCGGCACCCCGACCTATGTCTACTCCAAGGCCCAGTTGCTGGCCAATTTCGGCGCCTACGCCAACGCCTGCGCCGGGCGCGACGCGCTGGTCTGCTACGCGATGAAGGCCAATTCCAACCTCGCCATTCTCGACCTGCTGGCCCGTCAGGGCGCCGGTTTCGACATCGTGTCTGGTGGCGAACTGCTGCGCGTGATCGCGGCCGGCGGCGACCCGCGCAAAGTGATTTTCTCCGGCGTCGGCAAAAGCGTCGACGAAATGCGGCTGGCACTGGAGAACGACATCCTGTGCTTCAACGTCGAATCGATCCCGGAACTGCACCGCCTGAACGAGGTGGCCGGCGCCATGGGCAAGACCGCGCGCGTGTCGCTGCGCGTCAACCCGAATGTCGACGCCAAAACCCATCCCTACATCGCTACCGGCCTGAAGGCCAACAAGTTCGGCGTGGCGTTTGACGATGCGCTGACCACTTACCGCACCGCCGCCCTGCTGCCGCATCTGGACGTGGCCGGCATCGACTGCCACATCGGCTCGCAGCTGCTGGACGACGCACCGCTGCTGGAAGCGCTGGACCGCCTGATCGAGCTGATCGACCAGCTGGCCGACGAAGGTATCGTGCTGCACCATCTGGACATCGGTGGCGGCATCGGCATCAACTATGGTGAAGCGGGCGAAGCGCCGCCGGTACCGGTGGCCGATTATCTGGGTCGGCTGTTCCAGCGCATCGATGCGTGGCGCGCAGCGCGCTACGACGGCCAGCCGATCAAGGTGATTTTCGAGCCGGGCCGTTCGATCGTCGGCGATACCGGCGTGCTGCTGACCAAGGTGGAATTCATCAAGCACGGCGAAGAGAAGAATTTCTGCGTGGTCGATGCGGCCATGAACGACATGGCCCGTCCGGCGCTGTATCAGGCCTGGATGGACATGCAGCCGGTGGTACTGAGCGATGCGCCGGTGGCGGAATATGACGTGGTGGGACCGATCTGCGAATCGGGCGACTGGCTGGCGCGCGAGCGCTCGCTGGCGGTGCAGCCGGGCGACCTGCTGGTGATGCATTGTGCCGGAGCGTTTGGCATGACGATGGCGTCC
>JBGSBQ010000001.1:0-46506 GCA_041730475.1 Sphingomonadaceae bacterium | reverse complement strand
CCCCGGGCGCCCCCCCCCCCCCCCCCAAAAAACCCCCCCCCTTTTTTTTTTTGCCCCGTGCCCCCCCCCCCACCCCGGTTTTCAAAAGCTTACTGGCGGCTGATGGTTTTGAAGAAGCGCATCATTTCGCGGCTGGCGTCGGGGCCGCGGCCGTCGGTGTAGCTGCCTTGGGTGCTGCCGCCGGACCAGGCGTGGCCGGCGCCATGTACCACCCAGTGCTCGCCGACCGGCGTGCCGTCGGCTTTGCGGTGCGTGGTCTGGGTGTAGCGGTGACCATTCGGTACCGCGCCCGATTCGACCTGCTGTTCGACGTCGGCGGCATGCGGGTGCAGCCCTTGTTCGATCACCGCTTCGCCATTGCGTGGGTTGACCGTGGTGTCATGGTCGCCATGGAATACGATGATGGGGATGGCCCCATTGGCAGCCTTGGGACCGGCGGCACCACGCTTCATGGCGCTCAGTGCGGACGGCAGGTCTTGCGCTGATGCGAACGGCAGCCCGGAATGCACGCCGACCGCAGCGAACAGGTCGGGATACAGCGTGCCGACGATGACGGCCATGGCGCCGCCCGCCGACAAGCCAGCCACATACACTTGCCGTTCATTGACCGGGTACTCATCGATCACTTGCTGGGCGATGCCGGCGATCAGCGAGGGTTCGCCCTGGCCGCGCTGCTGGTCAATGGCGTTGAACCAGTTCCAGCATTTGTGCGTGTTGGCACTCTGCGCCTGCTCGGGGTAGACCACGAAACATTCGCGCTCTTCGGCCACTTGATTCATCTGGGTGCCGGCCGCGAAGTCGTCCGGGTTCTGTGTGCAGCCGTGCAGCATCACCAGCAGCGGCATGGCCTGACCGCGATAGGTCGACGGAATATACAGCTTGTAGTTGCGGGTGCCGGCGTGGTTGCTGTAGCTGCCGCTGAGGAACTGGGCACCGCTTGGCGCTTCGGCCTTGGCGCTGTGCTCGAACGGCGATTTGAAGCCGGGCAAGTCAAGATTGGACAGGTCGAACTGCGGCACCGGCGGCAGGTGTTGCAGGCCAGCCTGCAGGTCGACCTGAATGCCCATGCGGTTCAGGATGTCCTGCGCATACTCGGTCGGATGGGTGGCCGGGTTGATGGCCGCTGCTGCGTCCGGCGGCGCTGCGGCGGGCGCGCTGGCGCTGGACGGGGCGGAGCTGGGGGCGGGGGCTGCCGACGGCGCCGGGGCGGCATGCGGCGGCGGCGGGTTGATGTCGCGCATCGCCGGGGCTGCATTGTCCGGCGCGGGCGCCGGCGTGGCATGTCGCACTCCACTCAGCGCTTGCTGGATCTTGTGGGTGGCGTCGCGTAATTGCTCGAGCAGGGGGAGGTTCAGTTTCATGGCGATCCTTTACGGTGTTGCGCCTAGTGGATCCGCTTGGCCAGTGCGGTTTTGAGTACTGCGCTCGCATGCAGCGAGCCCAGTACGAAGATGGATTCTATGGTGGCCAATGCCAGTTCGACCGATACGTCGCTGGCAATGCTGGCCAGTCCCAGCACCTGAATTTGCAGCCGTTCGCCGGCCGCTTGCAGCGCTTCCAGATCGGCGCGCGAGTAATGTTGCATGCCGAGTACCAGACTTTTGCGCGCCACCGTCTGCTTGACGACATCGGCATGCGCGTTCAGCTGGTTGCGGATCGCGGTGCGTATCAAATCGGTGCGGTTGGAATAAAAACCTTCCTGCACCAGCAAATCGATCTGGCCTAGATCGATGGGGCCGAGGTTGATGGTGATTTTTTCCGATTCCGCCGTTTTGAGTTTTAGTTCTTGCTTAGCCATAAGTCTCCGTCAGGCGGGTTAAAGGCGCTTTTTGCCATCCAAACGCCATCTACATGGATGGTAGTATAGGCCTGAACCGCTGCCGGTCAAGCGCGATTCGATTGCCCGGCGATGTTTCGCGGCATAATGGGAGTCCTTACCACACTGCGCCGCGCCATGAGCATCGAACCCAGCCGCACTGCATTGCCTGAACTGGCCAGCCCCGTCCCGTCGCCTTGCGTCAGCCTGTGCAAGATGGACGAGGATCGCGAGTATTGCCTGGGCTGCAAGCGCACCATCGAAGAAATCATCCAGTGGTCGAAAGCCGATGACGACTACAAGCGCAGCGTGTGGGCGGCCATCCGGCGGCGCGAGCAAGTGCTGGCCAGCGGCGCATGAACGGGCTGCCGGCGTCGATCCAGGTGCTGGAACGCGGCTGGCTGTCGTCCAACAATGTGCTGCTGCAGGGGCGCCACGATACGGCACTGATCGATAGCGGCTACCTGACCCATGCGCCACAGACGCTGGCACTGGTACGCCATGCGCTACAGCAACGTCCGCTTGACCAGTTGCTGAATACCCATTTGCACTCCGACCACTGCGGCGGCAATGCCACGCTGCAAGCCCATTACGGCTGCCGCACGCTGATTCCTGCGGCCGAGGCCGACAAGGTGCGCGACTGGGATGTGGACGCCCTCAGTTTCAAGGCGACTGGCCAGCGCTGTGAACGCTTCGGCTTCGACGCCACGTTGACGCCGGGTCAGGAACTGTACCTGGCCGATATGGCATGGCAGGTGCTGGGTGCGCCCGGCCATGATCCGCATGCGCTGATGTTTTATTGTCCGCAGTACCGGGTGCTGGTGTCGGCCGATGCCTTGTGGGAAAACGGCTTTGGCGTGATTTTTCCGGAACTCGATGGCGCATCCGGCTTTGATGAGCAGCGCGCCGTGCTGGACCTGATTGCCGGACTCGACGTGGCGCTGGTGATCCCCGGCCATGGCGCGCCATTCGCCGACAAGGACGGCGCCGTGGCGCGGGCCCGCTCGCGGCTCGACTTCCTGTCCGCTGATCCGGTGCGCAATGCGCAGAATGCGATCAAGGTCTTGCTGAAGTTCCTGTTGCTGGAGCGCCAGCAGATCGCGCTGGCCGAGATTCCCGCGCTGTTGCTGGCGATGCCGGTATTCGAACGCGCCAACCTGCGCTTCCTGCAGCAATCCCCTGAACTGTTGGCGCAGTGGGCGACCAGTCAACTGGTACGCGCCACTGCGGCACGGATTGAGGGTGAGCACTTACTTAATGCCTGACTTAGTACCTTATTTCGATTAATCCATTTTCGCGAGCGTCCCATGGCCCTGCCTGCAGTGTTGCAAAACCTCACCTTACCCGTCATCGCTTCACCAATGTTTATCGCCAGCGGTCCGGCGCTGGTGGCGGCGCAGTGCAAGGCCGGCATCGTTGGCTCGTTTCCGGCGCTGAATGCGCGTCCGGCCGAGATGCTGGACGTCTGGCTGACCGATTTGCAGGCCGAACTGGCCGAGTTCCAGCGTGCCCATCCCGACCAGCGGGTCGGCCCGATTGCCGTCAATCAGATCGTGCATCAGTCGAATGACCGGTTAGCGCATGACGTTGAAGTGTGCGTCAAGCACCGCATTCCCATCATCATTTCCTCGCTGCGCGCGCCGCCGCCGGAAATGCTGGACGCTATCCACAGCTACGGTGGCATCGTGCTGCATGACGTGATTTCGATCCGCCACGCACACAAGGCGCTGGAAGCGGGCGTCGATGGTCTGATCCTGGTGGCCAGCGGCGCCGGCGGCCATGCCGGTACCTTGTCGCCGTTCGCACTGGTGGGCGAGGTGCGCAAGTTCTTCGCCGGGCCGATTGCCTTGTCCGGCTCGATTGCGACCGGCGATGCGGTGCTGGCCGCGCAGGCTATGGGCGCCGATTTTGCCTATATCGGCTCGCGCTGGCTGGCGACGCAGGAATCGAATGTCAGCACTGGCTATCGCGATGCGATCCTGGAATCGGCGGCGGCCGATATCGTGTATTCGAACCTGTTCACAGGCGTACACGGAAATTACCTGAAGAAGTCCATCGTCGCTGCCGGCCTCGACCCCGATGCGCTGCCGCAGGCCGACAAGTCGGCCATGAACTTCGGTTCTGGCAGCGCCAAGGCGTGGCGCGACATCTGGGGCGCCGGGCAGGGCGTGGGCTTGATGGACGATATTCCGACTACGGCCGAGATGGTGGCGCGGCTGAAACGTGAATATGATGCTGCCCGCGCGCGCCTGAGCCTGTAAACTAGCGGTTTTCCTGCCGCCCGGCGGCAGGGCCAGCTTGGTTCAGGATCTATGTCAAACGAGAATTTTCCGCCGGACGGCAAGCCAGTCCGCGTGCTGCCACCGTTACCGCCTTCCCAGTTCGCCTCGCCCGAGGAGGCACTGGCGCGCCAACAGGCGCGTGATGCGCGCGACGCGCAGATCCGTGGCGTGACCTCGATCACCGCCATGCGCGATGCGATCCGCGCGGCGGCGCGCACCTTGCCGCCGTTGCAGGCTATTCCGCGCTTCGGCGTGCTCGATGCGGCCACATTTCTGGCGCGGGCGCGTCAGGGGCAGCCGTTCCTGATGACGGGACTGGTGCAGCGCTGGCCGCTGAGCAAGCTGGAGCCGCACATCCTGCGCGAGCAATACGCGCATCTGCCGGTGCGGGCCCGCGTGGGCGACTACATCAACACCGCCTTCGCCGCCGACCGCGCCATGCAGGACATGACGATGGGCGAGTATCTGGCGCTGGTCGACAGCGGCGTGCACGCCTTGCCGCCATATCTGGGCAATCTGGAATTGCGCGAGCTGAACCGGCTGTGCCACTGGCCGACCTATTTCAGCAAGATGGGGCCGCCGCGTTTCTGGGTTGGCCCGGTCGGCACCAGAACGCCGCTGCATTGCGATTATGACGACAATATCTTCGCGCAAATCTGGGGCCGCAAGCGCATCTATCTGGCGCCGCCGCACCATGACGAATTCCTGTACACGCGGCAAGCCAACGCTATTCTGTTCGGCTCGCCGTTTGACCCGTCGGCCCCGGATTTCGAGGCATATCCGCTGGCGCGGCAGGCCAATATGATTGAATTCGTGGTCGAGCCTGGCGACATGCTGTACGTGCCGGCCGGCTGGTACCTTCAGGTGATGGCGCTGAGCTTCTCGCTGTCGTCCAACCGCTGGGCCCGTGCCATGCCGCTGGCACTGCACGACGATCCGGCGCTACAACGTCTCTAAGCGCTGAGCGAGCGCGCCAGCGCGATCAACAGCACAGATTGCTGTATCAGTTCGTCGACGAAGCCAGCGGTTATGTCTAGAAACCCTTCGTATTCGGCCAGATTACGCTTTTTGTGGGCTAGATCAAACAGTCGCCAATTGGCAGGGGCAAGCCCGACAGTGTGTTCCAAGCACTGGAAGACGAGAAAGCGGCTTTCGCTGCGATAGCCATGTGCCCGCAGCGCAGCCAGGGCGGCGGCATGCGCTGCGTTATAGGCGAGATCAAATTTGCTTTCCAGCGACAGGCTTCCTCGTTGTGCATCCCGTATGCGTAACTCAGCAGAGCGAAGCAAGTTTTCCCGCTCGATACTATCCGGCGGCTCCAATTTCAGCCTGCCGATGTTGGCCAGATTGGCCAGCGCTGTTGAGCTGGAGGATGTCATGCTCCGATCCGTGGATGAAGAGCTTGGGTTGGTTCAATATCCGCAGCAGGAATGTCTGATTGGTTTGAAGTCGCTGACGGAATTCTTCTGGCTTGTACAGCGTTGGATTGATCTCGCGCTGCAGTTGCGTTTGGGCCGGCGCCAAGGCTTCCAGCAATTGTGCCTGTGTTGGTATGTCGCCAATCAGAAGCAAATCAATATCGCTGCGCGCGGTTTCGGTCCCTTTAGCGATTGAGCCGTAGATAAACGCCACATGAATGTGTGGACTTAACAGCGTCAGAGCAGCGCGGATGACGGAGCTCAGGCCAAATGTTTTGCGGACAATGGCGCACAACTCGGCAAAAATTGGTGCGCCCGGATTCGCCTGATAGTGCTTTTGATTACCTATGCGACGACAAATTATCAGACCCGCACCCTCGAGCCGAGCTAGCTCACGTTGAACCGTGCCGGATCCAGTGGCGGCCAGTCCGATGATTTCGTTGGCATAAAAAGTTCGTTGCGGCTCACCGAACAGGATGGCCAGCACGCGTTGCTGAGTCTTGGTAAAAAGGACGTTTGCGGTAGTACCCATAATGGGCATGTTAGTACCCAATTTGGGGTTTTACAAGTTTGCGCTTGGCTGCTGCAATAAATAATCGATGAGCACCCTTACCTTCAGGGCGACGTGGCGGCCGGGCGTGTAGACGGCGTGGACGGTGCCGGTGTAGGGAGCGCAGAATTCCCAGTCCGGCAGCACCGGTTGCAAGCGGCCCGCTTGCAACGCGGCAGCTGCGGCGAAATCCGGGACCAGTCCAATACCGCCGCCCGCTTCCACGACCGCCACGATGGCGGCACTGTTGTTGATGGTGAGGCGGGTAGGCGCCTCAACCTGTACTTGCTGGCCCGCGCGTTCCAGCGTCCAGTGCTTGCCGAAGCGTTCATAACCCAGATAGCAGCAACGATGCTGCGCCAGTTCGCCGGGCTGCTGCGGCGCCGGGTGCTGCTGCAGATAGGCAGGCGCCGCCACTAGCACATAGCGCATCGCGCACAAGGGCCGTGCCGCCAGTCCCGGCGCCAGTTCACGGGCGATGCGGATGGCGAGGTCGACGCCTTCTTCCGCCAGATCGACAGTGCGGTCGATCAGTGTCAGTTGCACGTCGATGTCCGGATAGGCGTCGAGGAAGCCGGGCAGGCGTGGCGCCAGCCAGGTCTGGCCGAACACCACCGGAGCGCTGACCCGCAGCACGCCGCCGGGACGGGCGCCGTAGTTACCGGCCATGGCGTGGACTTCCCGCGCGGTATTCAGCAGACGTACGCAGGCGCCATGTACCTGCTGCCCCAGTTCCGTCAGTGACAGCGCGCGTGTGGTGCGCAACAGCAGCCGGCCACCCAGATGCGCTTCCAGCCGCGTCACATGGCGGCTGACGGCCGACGTGGTGATGCCCAGCTGGCGTGCTGCGGCCGAAAAACCGCCGCTGTCGACCACCTGGGCGAAGATCGCCATTTCTTTCAGCATTTCCATGGTGTTTCCCTTCGTTGCGTTCAAATCAACAAACCTTTGCATTGTAGGCGGATTGTTAATCTGAGGTCGCAGATCGATACTGTTTGCCACAGGAGGAATCATGGAATATCACGTTTTTCGTAGCGATGGACAGGGCGGCTTGCAGCCGGTGCGTCAGGTCGCGCCCACCTTGGGCGCGCATCAATTGCGAGTTGCCGTGCAGGCGATCGGCCTGAATTTTCGCGACAGCTATGTGGTGCGGGGCAACCGCTTCCGCGCCGCACTGGACGCTCGGGTGCCGTTCAGCGATGCCGCTGGAGTGGTGGTCGCGGTGGGCAGCGCCGTCACCCGGTTTAAGGTCGGCCAGCGCGTCATCACGACCGCGCTGCCGCGCTGGCTGGACGGGCCGTTGACGGCGGCAGGATTGGCCGACAGCATGGGCAGCCGTGAGCGCGACGGCGTACTGGCCGAATTCATCGATGCCGATGACACCGAGCTGCTGGCAGCACCCGCGCACCTGAGCGACAGCGAGGCCGCCACTTTGCCGGTGGCGGCGCTGACGGCATGGCATGCGGTGGTGGAACTGGGCGTGCTGTCAGCCGGGGATACGGTGGTGGTGCAAACCACCGGTGGCGTGGCGGTGTTCGCGATCCAGTTTGCGCTGGCGCTGGGCGCGCGCGTGATCGTGGTATCGCGCTCGGTGGCCAAGCTGCGGCTGGCCTTGCAGCTGGGGGCAGCGGTGGCGATCGACAGCACCGTCACCCCGGACTGGGAGCGCGAAGTGCTGGCGCTGACTGGCGGCGCGGGCGCTCAGTTGGTGCTGGACATGGGCTTGCGCGATTCGCTGCGGCAGTCGGCGCGGGCGGCGGCGTTCGAGGGCACGGTGGCCGTTATCGGCGTGGTGCAGGAGCACAGCAACCCGCTCGATATCTACACGGTGATGAACAAGAACCTGCGCATCCGTGGCGTGGAAACCGGATCGCACGCAATGCTGGCGCGGATGTGCGACTTCATGCAGCGGCATGCGCTGCATCCGGTCATCGATACGGTGATCGATGCCGCCTTTGACGATGCGGCGGCTGTACAGGCCGCGCTGGACCGGCTTGATGCCGGCCCGTTCGGCAAGGTGGTGCTACGTTTGAGCTCTCCGTCTTAGCTCTCAGCCTTAGCTTTCTGTCTTGATGGCCCACAGGCCCGGCAGGTTGCGCCAGTAGCCGTAGGCGTCCATGCCGAAACCGACCACGAAGCGGTTCGGGATGGTGATGCCGACGATATCGGCCTTGACCGGCTTGGCCTTGCCGATTGCCTTGTCGGCAAACACCGCCAGTATCACTTCGGCCGCGCCCATGTCCAGCAGGCGCTGTTTGACGTGGGCCAGTGTTTCGCCTTCGTCGAGGATGTCGTCCAGCACGATGACGGTGCGGCCGCTGACGTTCGAGCGTGGTACCACCTTCCACACCACCTGACCACCCCGGTCGTCATCGCCGTAGCGGCTGACGTGGATGTAGTCGAATTCGAGCGGGAAGGTTAGTTGCGGCAGCAGGTTGCCAGTGAAGACCACGGCGCCGCCCATCACGCCCAGCACCAGCGGGAATTCCTCGCTGTCGGCACGGTCAAAACGCTGGTTCAGCGTGGCCGCCATGGTGCTGACGGCTTGGTCTACAGTCTCTTTATTAAACAGCTCTTCCGCGTTCTCCAGCAGGCTGCGGGCGCGGTTATGGTGGAAGTCTTGCATGATCGTCTACGATTTCTGGAACAGGGGAGAAGGCCACCATTATCCGCCATATCCACCGGCCTGCCTATTTGTAGTCGCGTATATCGGCGATCACCTTGCCGTCGCTGGGCAGGCTGCCGGGGGCGGCAAACTGCACTTCGCCGCGCAGCTTGGTCAGCTCGCGGATCGACTCGACGATGGCGGCGCTGGCGCTGGCGGACGCGCTGCCATCGGCCACTTCGCAGTGCAGCGTCATCACGTCCTGCGCCATCTGGCCCGACACCACCAGCCGCGCTTTCAGGATTTCGGGATGGCGCCGCACGATCTCGTTAACCTGCGACGGATGGACGAACATGGCGCGCACCTTGGTAGTCTGGTCGGCACGTCCCATCCAGCCTTTGATGCGGGTGTTACTGCGCCCGCAAGGCGAGGGCGGGGCATCAACCAGCATGGCCGACAGGTCGCCGGTGGCAAAGCGGATCAGCGGGTAGTCGTGGTTGAACAGGGTGACCACTACCTCACCGATCTCGCCCGGCGCGACCGGGTCGCCGCTGCCGGGACGGACGATCTCCAGCAGCACGTCTTCGTCCAGCACCATGCCGGGATTGAGTACGCCGTCGCTGAAGGTTTCATAGGCGATGCTGCCGATATCGGCCGACGCATAGGTTTGCAGCACCAGTGGCACACCATGTTCGGCGAACCAGCTGCGTAGCGATGCCGGCAGCGCTTCGGCGCCCACCATGGCCTGCTTCACGCTGCTGATGTCGACGCCCATTTCCTGCGCTTTTTCGATGATGATCTTCAGGAAGGAAGGGGTACCGATATAGGTGTCCGGCTTCAGTTCCGCCATCGCCTGCACTTGCATCTCGGTCTGCCCGGCGCCGGCCGGTATCACCGCGCTGCCGATGCGCGCCGCGCCGCCTTCGACCATGAAGGCAGCCGGCGTGAAGTGGTAGGAGAAGCAGTTTTGCAGCAGGCCGCCGGCGCGCACCCCGGCCGCATACATGGGCCGCGCAAAGCGCCACCAGTCCTGGCCGCGGCCTTCGGGATCGAAGATCGGACCGGGCGACATATACACGCGTGACAGCTGACTGACCGGGCTGGCATTCAGGCCGCCAAACGGCGGCAGCGCCGCTTGCAGCTGGTGCAGTTCCGATTTGCGCGTGACCGGCAGCTGGGCCAGTGCGGCGCGGCTGTTGATCGCCTCGGGCTGGACGTCCTGCAGGATGCGGGCCCAGCCCGCTGCACTCTGGGCGCGGGCGACCAGCTGCGGCAGGCGCTGCAGCAAATCGCGTTCGCGTTCTTCAGCGTTGCGGGTTTCCAGATTGTCGAGCGTATCGGCCATGGTGCTGTTCTTTCAATGTCGCGCAGGGGAGGGCGGTATCAGGTCAGGTCAGGCCAGCCAGCGTTTGCGGCGGCGGTAGAATTTCATGTCGCGGAAGCTCTTGCGGCCAGCGCCGGATACGCCGAGGTAGAACTCCTTGACGTCTTCATTGCTGGCCAGTTCACTGGCCGCACCTTCCATCACGACCCGGCCGTTTTCGAGGATGTAGCCGAAGTCGGCATAGCGCAGCGCGATGCTGGTGTTCTGCTCGGCCAGCAGGAAGGATACGTTCTCCTTGCTGTTCAAGTCCTTCACGATGCCGAAGATCTCTTCGACGATCTGCGGCGCGATCCCCATCGACGGTTCGTCCAGCAAGATCATCGATGGCTTGGCCATCAGCGCGCGGCCGATGGCGCACATTTGCTGCTCGCCGCCCGAGGTGTAACCGGCCTGACTGCTGCGTCGCTCGCGCAGGCGCGGGAAGTAGTGGTACACCTTGTCGAGCGCCGCTTTCAGTTCGCTGCGCGACAGGCTGCGGGTGTAGGCGCCGGTCAGCAGGTTTTCTTCGATGGTCAGGTGGCCGAAGCAATGGCGGCCTTCCATCACCTGCGACAGGCCGCGCTTGACCAGCTCATTCGGCGTCAGCTGGTCGACCCGTTCCCCCTTGAACTGCACCTCGCCCTTGGTGACGTCGCCACGCTCACCGCGCAGCAGCGTCGAGATGGTTTTCAGCGTGGTCGACTTGCCGGCGCCATTCGCTCCCAGCAGGGCCACGATGCTGCCCTCTGGGACCTGCAGCGAGACGCCCTTCAACACCAGAATCACGTGGTCGTAAATGACCTCGATGTTGTTGACCGACAGATAGGGCGCAGCGGCCGGCGCCGCCGCCGCCGCTGTCGTGGAGATGGATGGCGCAGACATCATTTGGCGCAGGCCGGCGTGATTTTTTTCTCGGCCGCGTAGGCGTTGGAGGAATCCTCCAGCAGCTTGCGGGTCAGGGCCTTGTCGCCGACGATCCAGTTCGGTGTGATGGCGACCCATTTCTTGCCGTCCCACTGCTGGACTTTCACGGCGCCCGATCCTTCATGGTCGTCGCAGCTGGTCTTCACCACTGGCAGCATGCCGAAGGCGCCGATGGCTTTCTGACGTGCTTCGTCCACGTTCAGGTGCTCCAGACCCCAGCGCATTTGCTCGCCGGTGACCGGTTTGCCCTTGCCGAATTTATCTTGCGCGGTACGCATGGCTTCTACCCACAGGATGGCGGCGGTGACGCCACGCATGTGGTACACCGAGCCGATGCGCGAACGGTCAGACAGGTTGCCCTTGCCGGCGTCGTACAGCTTCTTGTGGATCTCGTCCATCAGCGGATAGTTGCCGGGGGTGTTGAAGGTCATGGCCGAATAGCCCTTGGCGGCATCGCCCGATGGCACGGTGTCTTCTTCCGAACCGGCCCACCAGACGCCCAGCATTTTTTCGCGCGGGAAGCCGTTACGCTGTGCAGTCTTGATGGCGACCGAATTCATGACGCCCCAGCCCCACAGGATCACGTGATCGGGATTGGCCTGCCGGATTTGCAGCCATTGCGATTGCTGTTCGCTGCCCGGTGGCGCGACTGCGATCTTGATCAGTTCAAAGCCATGCTGCTTGGCCAGCGCTTCCAGTACCGGCAGCGGTTCCTTGCCGAAGGCCGAATCGTGGTACAGGTGCACGATCTTTTTGCCTTTCAGCTTGTCCATGCCGCCGTTCTTGTCGCCGAGGTATTTGATCATGGCGGCAGCCTGATTCCAGTAGCTGGTAATCAGCGGGAACACATATGGGAACACCTTGCCGTTGGCGGCGTCCGAGCGGCCGTAGCCGATCATCGTCATCGGGATTTTGTCGGTCGGCAGGCGATCCAGGATGCCGTAGGCGATACTGGTCGATAGCGGCTCGACCAGTGTGGCGCCGCCGTTTTTGGTCTTCAGCCGTTCATAGCATTCCACCCCACGCGACGGGTTGTATTCGGTTTCGCATTCTTCCCACGAGATCTTGACGCCATTCACGCCGCCGCTCAGGTTGACGAGGTTGAAGTAGTCGATCGCACCGCCGTAGAAGCCGGAGCCGCCGGCAGCATAAGGGCCGACGCGGTAAGTCGGCAGCGCGACGAATTGTTCGGTCACGGGCGCTTGTGCATAAGCGGGGGCGATGGCGCCGGCAGCGGCCACCAGTGCGGTACCGAGCATCAGGGATTTCAGGTAGTTCATGTCGTCTCCTTGTAATATCAAACAGCTCAATAGTGCTTGTGTTGCGCTCAGTGCGGGAAAGGCCACAGGCGCAATTTCTCTTTACCGATTTGCCATAAACGCGCCAGGCCATGTGGCTCGACGATCAAGAAAAAGATAATCAGCGCGCCGAACACCATCAGCTCCAGATTGGAGGCGACATTGGTCGGCAGCGCCAGGCTGTGCGCCACGATGTTCAGTACCACTGGCAGCAGCACGATGAAGGCGGCGCCGAGGAAGGAGCCGAGCACCGAGCCGACCCCGCCGATGATGATCATGAACAGGATGCGGAACGACAGATCGAGGTTGTAGGCTTCCGGCTCCACCGTGCCGAGGTAGGCGAACGCATACAGCGCGCCGGCTACGCCGCAGTAGAAGGAACTGACGGCAAAGGCCAGCAGCTTGGTGCGCATCAGGCGGAAGCCGATCACCTCGGCCGCCACGTCCATGTCGCGCACCGCCATCCACGAACGGCCGACATTGGAGCGGATCATGTTCTTGGCCAGTAGCGCCATCAACGCCACCACCGCCAGCACCAGCAGGTATTTGCGGCCCGGCGTATCGAAGGCGATGCCGAGGATAACGATCTTCTGCGCCGTGATCACGCCCGAGCTGCTGTAGTTGGTCAGGTAGGGAATCTTGGTCAGGCACCAGACTACAAAGAACTGGGTAGCCAGCGTCGAGGCGGCGAGGTAGAAGCCACGGATGCGCAGCGACGGCAGGCCGAACGCGATGCCGACCATGGCTGCGCTCAGGCCACCGAGCGCAAACGCCAGCAGGATCGGCAGCCCGGGCAGGCGCGCCATGAAGTTGTAGGCGGCGAAAGCGCCGACTGCCATGAAGGCGGCGGTGCCGAGCGACAGCTGGCCGGCGTAACCGGTCAGGATGTTCAGGCCCAGCGCCGCCAGCGAAAAGATCAGGAACGGGATCAGGATCGCTGACAGCGCATACGGTGAGGCCAGCAAAGGCACCAGTGCAAAGGCAAACCCCAGCAGCGCCCCCAGCGCAATGCGGTCCTGACGAATCGGCAGGATCTGGCCGTCGGCCTGATAACTGGTTTTAAATTGTCCTGCTTCGCGATACAGCATGGTTTTCCTCTTTCATTTGCGTCCATCGACAACCGTGTCGTTCCCGCGCAGGCGGGAACCCATACATGGCACACTCGCAGGCGGCGCATGGATTCCCGCCTGCGCGGGAATGACGGGTGAGGGTCCTTTTAAATCCGGCGGATGATTTTTTCACCGAACAGGCCTTCCGGGCGCACCAGCAGGAACAGCAGCGCCAGTACATACGGGAACCAGCCTTCGATGCCACCGCCGACCAGCGGGCCGATATACACTTCGGCGAGTTTTTCGGACGCACCAATAATCAGGCCGCCGACGATCGCTCCCGGCATCGAAGTGAAGCCACCGAGTATCAGCACCGGCAGCGCTTTCAGGGCCACAAAGGTGAGGGCGAACTGTACGCCGTTGCGGGCGCCCCACAGCATGCCGGCCACCAGTGCCACCAGCCCGGCCACCGCCCACAGCACGGCCCAGATGCGCTGCAGCGGGATGCCCACCGCCAGTGCGGCCTGATGGTCGTCGGCCACGGCGCGTAATGCACGGCCGACCTTGGTCTTCGAGAACAGCAGGGCCAGTGAGGTGACCAGCAGGGCGCAGATACCGGCCGCGAACACGTCGAACTGCGAAACCAGGATGTTGAACTTGTCCATCAGGATTTGCAGCGGCACGTCCTCGATCGGCAGTTCCAGCTTGTGCACCTGCGAACCCCAGATCAGCTGCGCCAGACCCTCGATGAAGAAGGCCAGTCCGATAGTGGCCATGAACAGCGTGATCTCGGGCTGGTTGACCAGTGGCCGCAGCACCACGCGCTCGATCACCAGTCCCAGCAGGATCATCACGACGATGGTCAGCGGCACCGCCACCCACAGCGAGACGCCGAACTTGTCGACGATGCCGACGCAGGTCAGCGCGGCGAAGAACACCATCGCACCCTGTGCGAAATTGAACACGCCGGACGCCTTGTAGATCAGCACAAAGCCGATCGCCACCAGCGCATACATGACGCCGGACAGCAGCCCGCCGATCAGTACCTCGAAGAAGAAATTGATATTCATTCAGCACCCCACGCCAAGATAGGCATTGATCACGTCCTGGTTGCAGCGCACTTCGTCGGGCGTGCCGTCACCGATCTTCTTGCCGTAGTCGAGTACCACCACGCGGTCCGAAATATCCATCACCACGCCCATGTCATGTTCGATCAGGACGATGGTGGTACCAAATTGGTCGTTGACGTCGAGGATGAAGCGGCACATGTCCTGTTTTTCTTCCACGTTCATGCCGGCCATCGGTTCGTCCAGCAGCAGGATTTCCGGCTCCGCCGCCAGCGCCCGGCCCAGTTCCACGCGCTTTTGCAGGCCGTAGGGCAGACGCCCCACCGGCGTCTTGCGGATGGCCTGAATTTCGAGAAAGTCGATGATTTCCTCGGCCTTGATGCGGTGCGCGATTTCCTCGCGCTGCGCCGGGCCCCAGTACAGCGCCTGCAGCAGGAAGTTGGACTTCATCTTCAGGTTACGGCCGGTCATGATGTTGTCGAGCACCGTCATGCCCTTGAACAGCGCGATGTTCTGGAAGGTGCGGGCGATGCCGGACTTGGCCGCCGCGTAGCAATCCATGCCTTTGCGCGGCTGGCCGCGATACACGATCTCGCCCTGCTGCGGGCGGTACACGCCGTTGATCACGTTCAGCATCGAGCTTTTGCCGGCGCCATTCGGGCCGATGATGGCGCGGATTTCGTGCCGGCGCACGTCGAAGGAGATATCAGTCAGCGCCTTCACGCCGCCGAACGCCAGCGAGATATTTTTCAGGTCGAGGATCACCGGGCCAATCTTGCGGCCCGGGCTGGCGTTGGCGCCAAAATGCGCGTCCGGTTCATTCATTTGCATGTGCGGGTCCTCCTTCATGCCGCGGCTTGCACGGCGGGGAAGGTCTTGGCTTCCCAGATCTTCAGGTCCGCCGCCACCATGCCGCTGCGGCCATCCTCGAACTTGACCTGAGTCTCGATGTACTGCGAAGTCTGGCCGCTGTACAGGGCCTCGATCAGCAGCGCGTATTTTTCGGCGATGAACTTGCGGCGCACCTTGCGGGTGCGGGTCAGCTCATCGTCGTCCGGGTCCAGTTCCTTGTGCAGCACCAGGAAGCGTGCGATCTGGGTGCCGCCCATCAGGTCTTCGGCGGCCAGATCGGCGTTCACCTGCTGGATGCAGTCGCGGATCAGCTCATAGGTTTGCGCATGGGCCGCCAGATCGGTGTAACCGGAGTAGGCAATACCGCGCCGCTCGGCCCAGTTGCCGACTGCTTCCATGTCGATGTTGATGAAGGCGCAGACTTGTACGCGCTGATGGCCGAACGCCACTGCTTCCTTGATGAAGGGGAAGAACTTCAGCTTGTTCTCGATGTAGTTGGGCGCGAAGATGGTGCCGCACGCCATCTTGCCGACATCGGCCGCGCGGTCGATGATTTTCAGGTGGCCTTCGTGGTCGAACAGACCGGCATCGCCGGTATGG
Organism: Sphingomonadaceae bacterium; assembly: GCA_041730475.1. Lineage (GTDB taxonomy): Bacteria > Pseudomonadota > Gammaproteobacteria > Burkholderiales > Burkholderiaceae_D > Rugamonas. Next base: position 30,682 of record JBGSBQ010000001.1, on the reverse strand, counting down.
AAATAGCCGTCGGCGTCGATCGCTTCGCTGGTGGCGTCGGGGCGCTTGAAATAGCCGTCCATCAGCGTCGGCGACTTGACCAGCACCTCGCCATTGGCGGCCAGTTTGACTTCCACGCCGGGCGCGGGCAGGCCGACGCTATCGAACTTGATCTTGCCATCCGGTTGCAAGCAGATGTAGGCGCAGGTTTCGGTCGAGCCGTAAAACTGCTTCAGATTGACGCCGATCGAGCGGTAGAAGCGGAATAGGTCGGGGCCGATGGCGGCACCAGCAGTGTAGGCGACCCGTACCCGCGACAGGCCGAGTACATTTTTCAGCGGGCCATACACCAGCAGCTGGCCGATGGCGTAGGCGATGCGTTCGGACAGCGGCACCGGCTTGCCATCGAGGATGGCGGCGCCGCTGCGGCGCGCCACGGCCATGAAGTGATGGAACATGCGGCGCTTCAGCAGGCCGGCGTCTTCCATCCGTATCATCACCGTGGTCAGCATGTTTTCGAACACGCGCGGCGGGGCGAAGTAGTAGGTCGGGCCGATTTCGCGCATGTCGGTCATCACGGTGTCGCTCGACTCAGGGCAGTTGACGGTGAAGCCGGCCGCCATCGCCTGTGCGAACGAGAACAGGCAGTCGCCGACCCAGGCCATCGGCAGGTAGGACAGGATGTCTTCGGCATCGGTCAGCTGCTCGAAGCCAACGCCGCCGGTGCCAGCGGCGATCAGCGCGGCGTGGGTCTGGCATACGCCTTTCGGTTTGCCGGTGGTGCCGGAGGTGTACAGGATGATGGCGTTGTCGCTGCCCTGACCGGCGGCGATAGCGGCGTCGTAGAAGCCGGGATGGGCGGCGTCATAGGCGCGCCCCAGTTCCTGCAGGCGGTCCAGCGAGATCAGGTCCTGCTGCTGGTAGTGGCGCATGCCGCGTGCATCGTCATAGGCGACGTGGCTGACGTGCGGATACAGCGTTTGCAGTTCCAGCAGCTTGTCGACTTGTTCCTGATCCTCGACGATGGCGTAACGGATCTCGGCGTTTTCCAGCACGAAGGCCATGTCGGCAGCTGGCGCATCCTGATACAGCGGCACCGGGACGCCGCCGAGGCACTGGGCTGCCAGCATGGCCCAGTACAGGCGCGGGCGGTTGTCGCCGATGATGGCGAGGTTCATGCCGCGACCGTAGCCGATCGCTGCCAGCCCGCAGGCTAGCGCGCGCACTTCCTCGTTCACCTGGGCCCAGTTCCAGCTCTGCCAGATGCCGAGGTATTTCTCGCGGAAGGCTGGCTTACCCGGCCGCACCCGGCCATGCTCAAGCAGCCGGCGCGGGAATGTCTCCAATGATGTCTGCACTAGTGTCTCCTGTGCGGTCACCTTGCCGGTCCGCGTAGCGAATCCGGGGTAAGGTGCCTTTTTTGTGTGATGATAGTAGCGTGACATGCCTCGCCACGTTGTCATTTCGGGGACAATTGGCGGACTTTTCTATGGTGCGATGCAATAATGGCAAAACTTGAACCGACACTACAACAATCGCTGCGTTCGGCGATCTGGGCCCAGAACCTGACGCCGGAACAGATGGCGCGGGTCGAGGCCGATACCTTTGAAACGTTCGTGCCCAAGGGCGGGTATGTGTGCCGTAAAGGCGACATGGTGGAGAACTGGATCGGCATCGTCGGTGGCATGGTGAAGATGAACAATTTTTCTGCCAGCGGCAAGAGCGTGACATTTACCGGCGTGCCACCGGGCGGCTGGTTTGGTGAGGGCTCGCTGCTCAAGCATGAGCGCCTGAAATATGACGCCATGGCCTTGCGCGACAGCCGCATCGCGCGCATGCCGGCCGCCACTTTCCATTGGCTGCTGGAATCGAGTTTACCGTTTACACGGTTTTTGCTGATGCAGCTGAATGAGCGCCTCGGGCAATTCATCGGTATGGTCGAGAATGACCGCTTGCTGGACCTCGACACACGGGTGGCGCGCTGCCTGGCCTCAATGTTCAACTCGCACCTGTATCCGGGGCTGGAGCCGCTGGTGCAGATTTCGCAGGAAGAGCTGGGCTTTCTGTCGGGCGCCTCGCGCCAGCGTGCCAATCAGGCGCTGCAGCTGCTGGAGCGCGAAGGTCTGCTGCGGCTCGACTACGGCGGCATCCGCATCCTTGACCTCGACGGCTTGCGGCGTTACGAAGGTAGCACTTAAGCTTCAGCGACCTTGCCAGCAGCCTGTTGCCGGATCAGCCAGCGATCATATCCCTGCTGCATGGCCAGCCAGCTTTCCGCTGAGCGCCCCAACGTGCTGGACAGCCTCTGCGCCATCGCCGCATCGATGCGTCCCTTGCCACTGAGAATGCGCTGAAAAGTTGATGCCGTTATACCCATGCGCCCGGCGCACTCCCTGCCGCTGATTCCCTGAGGTTTAAGATAGCTTTCGATTATAAAGTCGCCCGGTGAAGGGGGGTTATACATGTCCATTAGTGATAATCCTCATAATCTACTGCAAAAGCTTTTCCGTCATGAAATGCAAACGTCATTCGCCAGTTTCCGTTGACTTTAACCGACCAGCGTGGTGGCGTAAATCGGCGCAAAGCATGCAGGCTGTATCCCGGTACATCCATGTCGTCGATTGCTTTCGCAAATTGTAATGCGGCTAGTAAAGTCTGCAATCTTCGCGCATGGACGGGTTGGATGCCGGCCACGCTGCCGGTGTCGAAGTAGTGCTGCAAGCCCTTGTGCCGGAAGGAGGCGATCATGATAAATATAGCGCTTGGTCATGCGCGCAACAAGCTCAGCGCAGAAGTGAATTGGAGCACGTTACGCTTGCCCGGCCTTGGCGCCAGCGCAATGACAATGCACCAACCTGCCCCCGGGCAATCGCGGTATGATGGGGCCTAGCGCCGCCTTGGGCGGCAGGCCTGAATTCTGATTTGATCCATGCATACTTCCGCTGCTTCCTCCCCTTCCGATATCCCTGGCCGCATTGCCGCACTGCGGCAAGCGCTGCGCCTGCAGCAGTTTGACGCGCTGATGGTGCCGTCGGCCGACCCGCACCTGTCCGAATATCTGCCGGCGCGCTGGCAGGGCCGCCAGTGGCTGTCGGGCTTTACGGGCTCGGTTGGGACCCTGATCGTGACGCAGGAATTTGCCGGCGTCTGGACTGATGCGCGCTATTGGGCGCAGGCCGAGACGGAGCTGGCCGGCACCGGCATCCAGCTGATGAAGCTGACCTCGGGCGCCAGCGTGCAGTACATCGACTGGCTGGCCAGCTACCTGAAGCCGGGCCAGACGCTGGCCGTCGATGGCGCCGTGCTGGGTCTGGCGATCGGCCGCCAGCTGGCGCAGGCGCTGGCGCCGCGCGCGGTGCTGCTGCGCACCGATGTCGATCTGCTCGACACGGTATGGCACGCGCGTCCGGCGTTGCCGGCGGCCCCGGTGGTTGAACACCTGCCGCCGTATGCGTCGCAGAGCCGGATCGGCAAGCTGGCCTTGCTGCGCACGGCGATGGGCCAGCACGGCGCCAGCCATCACCTGATCTCGACGCTGGACGATATCGCCTATCTATTCAACCTGCGCGGTGCGGACGTCCATTACAACCCGGTATTCTTGGCCCACGCGCTGGTCGGGCCGCAACGCGCCACGCTGTTTGTCGCCGACGGCAAGATTGCAGCGGATTTGCGTGCCACGCTGGCCGAAGATGGCGTCGATATCGCGCCGTATGCGGCACTCGGCGCAGCGCTGGCCGCACTGGCGCCACCACCACCGGGTGAGCTGGTGCTGCTGCTCGATCCGCGCCGCATCACGCATGGCACCCGCTTGCTGATCCCGTCCAGCGTGACGGTGGTGGAAGCGATCAATCCGAGCACGCTGTCGAAGTCGCGCAAGAGCGAGGCCGATGTCGTGCACGTGCGCGCCACCATGGAACAGGATGGTGCCGCGCTGTGTGAATTCTTCGCATGGCTGGAGCAAACGCTGGCCGACCCGGCCCGCGCGCCGTTGACGGAACTGGAGATCGACCGCCAGATCACGGCCGCACGTGCACGCCGTCCCGCTTACGTCAGCCCCAGCTTCTCGACCATCGCCGGCTTTGGCCCGAACGGCGCCATCATGCATTACCGCGCCACCGAACAACGCCATGCCCTGATTGAAGGCGATGGCCTGCTGCTGATCGACTCGGGCGGCCAGTACCTCGGCGGCACCACCGACATCACGCGCGTGGTCGGCGTCGGTCAGGTGACGGCGGCGCAGCGGCGCGACTTCACGCTGGTGCTGAAAGGCGTGATCGCGCTGTCGTCGGCGCGCTTCCCGCGCGGCGTGAAATCGCCGATGCTGGATGCGATCGCGCGCGCCCCGTTGTGGGCCGAGGGCATCGATTTCGGCCACGGCACCGGGCACGGCGTCGGCTACTTCCTGAACGTCCACGAAGGTCCGCAGTCGATTTCGCAATCGGCCATGCCGGAGCCGCATACGGCGATGGAGGCGGGCATGATCACCTCGATCGAGCCGGGCATCTACCGCCCCGGCCAGTGGGGCATACGGATCGAGAATCTGGTGCTGAACTGCGCCGCCGCAGCCAGCGAGTTTGGCGAGTTCCTGCAGTTTGAAACGCTGACCCTGTGCCCGATCGATACCCGCTGCCTGGCGCCGGAGCTGCTGCGCGACGATGAACGGCGCTGGCTGAATGATTACCACGCCACGGTGCGGGCGCGCTTGCAGCCGCACGTCAGCGGCGCCGCGCTGGCGTGGCTGGAACAGCGGACGGAGGCGGTATGAGCGCGCGTTCGACCCGGGCCACCTCCGCCATCGACCGCCTCAAGGTCCGCAGTGGTAACACCAAATACACCATGTCGCGTACCGGCAGCGGCCACTTTTTCCTGACTGAAGGCCCCGGCCTGCCACCGCTGTGCGCGCCGCTGGAACTCGATGAATTCGTCGCCTTCGTCAACGGACTGGGGCCGCAGACGCCACGCCGCGTCAGCAAGCTCGATGTCGCGTTCGAAAAACAATTAGTCAAAAAACCGCCACAGGGCGAGTAATCCTATGCCTGCGATTGAATTCCTCAGCGCTTACTGGTCGTCCGGCGAACTGGCCACCAATGTCGTGATCCTGTTCAACCTGCTGGGTGCGCTGGCGCTCGGACTGATGGTGGGCTATGAACGGGCCTACCATGGCCGGGCGGCCGGCATGCGTACCTATGGTCTGGTGTGCATGGCGTCGGCCGCGCTGACGGTGGTGGTGGGCTACCCCGGCTACTGGTTCGGCGGCCACGCGGCGCATGTGGTGGGCACGGTGGATCCGACCCGGGTGATTCAGGGTATCGTCAGCGGCATCGGTTTCCTCGGTGCCGGCGTCATCATGCGCGAAGGCTTCAATATCAGCGGCCTGACGACGGCGGCCTCAATCTGGGCCTCGTCGGTGATCGGCGTGCTGGTCGGTCTCGGCTTTTACCTGTCGGCGATGGGTTTGTCGCTGCTGTGCGCCTCGACGATGATGTACATGTCGCGGCTGGAATCGCGGCTGCCGTCGCGCCATGCGGTGGCGATTACGATGCGCTTCAAGCCCGGCTACCTGCCGCAGGAACAGGCGCTGCGCGAGATGGCGCTGGTGCGCGGCTATGAGATCGCCAGCGGCTCGCTGATGATCAGCCTCGACCGCGGCATGCAGGAATGGCGCTTCGTCGCCATCGCGCTGGGCAAGCACAGTGGCGCACCGCTGTCGGTGCTGTCGGCTGAGCTGGCTGCCTTCGACGGTATCGACGGCTTCCAGCTGACTCACGCGCGCAACTGAGGCGGGCCGCGATGCTGACCCTGAATCTGATCGGCGCTGGCCATGTGGGCCGCACGCTGGGCCGTCTGCTCAGCAGTGCGGGCATCTTCCAGCTGCAGGACGTGCTGACCCGCTCCGAAGCGTCGGCGCAGCAGGCGGTGGACTTTATCGGCGCCGGGCGCGCCGTCAGCCAGTATGCCGAGCTGCGGCCGGCCGATGTCTATCTGCTGGCCGTCGGCGATGACCAGATCGTGCCGGCGGCACTGGCGCTGGCGCAAGCGCTGCCGCTGGCCGGTGCCGTGGTGTGCCATTGCAGCGGCGCGCTGGCCTCTAGCCAGATGGCGGCCGCCAGTGCGGCCGGTGCCCATGTGGCCAGCGTCCATCCCATCCGCAGCTTTGCCGACCCGGCCGCCGTGGTGGCCAGTTTTGCCGGCACCTTCTGCGGTGTCGAGGGGGCGCCAGCGGCGCTGGAACTGCTGTTGCCGGCGCTGACGGCGATCGGGGCGCAGCCGGTGACCATCGATGCCAGCGCCAAGACCGTGTATCACGCTGCGGCTGTGTTTGCCAGCAACTATCTTGTGACGGTGCTGGATGCCGCCCTGCGCGCCTATCAGGCGGCCGGCATCCCGGAGCCGGTGGCACGCCAGATGGCGCAGCCGCTGGCGACGGAATCGCTGGCCAATGTGTTCCGGCTGGGGGCTGCCAGCGCCCTCAGCGGCCCGGTGGCACGCGGCGACATGGCGACGGTGTCACGCCAGCAGCAAGCTGTGGCGCAGTGGGACGGTGCCACAGGACGCCTGTACGAGGCACTGGTGGCGCCGACGCAGGAGCTTGCCAAACGCAAGCGTGCGGCCGGATCCGTGTGACGCTGCCGTTTTATTGGTACGCTTTCGTAAATAAATGGCTGGAGTAGTCGACAAACCTTGGAATTAGCAATAAGCTTGTTTCTTGGAATCTTTTTTCCGAAAAGTTAAGCACTCAGAAAAACAAGTCAAGAACGTGCGCCAGGGCAAGTCCCGGGTCATTTGTATAGGGGTAGGAACATGTTATTTCTGAAAAGTACGACGGTCACCAAGGCTCCCGGTATCTACGAAGTCGACATTGCAGCTAAGCCTCCTGGCAAGACCTATGGCGTCTTCCTCGCGACCGACCCGGATAACCAGCCGACCGAAGTCCTGGCAGCGCTGGCTGCCATGGGATTCAAGAATACCTACAGCGGTGGTTACACCCACAAAGACCGCGGCAAGGTACTCGATCTGCATTTCCAGAAGGACGGCACCGACCTGTTCCAGGGCTGGAAGGCGGAAGAGTGTGAAGCCAATATGGCCGCCATCAAGAGCCTGTTCAGCGGCATCGGCATCGAAATCACGCCACGCGTGATGACGCTGGCCGAAGCGTACGCTTAAGCCAGCTTCTCCAACTGTCCGCTTGCGTCACGTCCCGGTTCAGGCCTGGACGTCGACGTGATACAGCGCCCACGGACACGCGCCAAAGCGTTCCGCGAGGGGTTTCGCTGCCATCTCCGGCACCTTGTCCGCATCATAGATTGCCCATAGCGGGCCGAGTCCGCCCAGTGCCATCGCTTGCCCATCCATGTGGGTGGCGACCAGCATGCGCTGCGCGCGGGCCTGCGCCACCGTCATCGTCGCCGCATAGCCATCCACGGCCCGTAACACCAGCTTGCCGCTGTCGCTGACGGCGGCGCCGGCCGCCCGCACCACATCCAGCAAGGCCGGACCACTCAGTGTGTGCTGCTTGCCGTCGTATTCCAGCGTGGGCCGGATGGTAAAGGCAGGCAGCGCGCACAGCGCGGCAAAATCGAAGACATGGGCCAGTTCAAAGCTCAGCTTTTGCTTGTGCATCATCTGGTCGCGCAACGGGTCGAAGCGGCCGCGGTTGGCCTTGATGGCGCCGGTGACCGTCAACAGCGTTGGGCCGGGCGTGCTGGTGCTGGCGGCGCGGCCCAATGCGGGCAGGGCGCTACTGGCCAGCGCGGCGGCACTCAGGAACTGGCGTTTTTTCATACGGGCTCTCCTTGGTGGAGCCGTCATCATAGCGCGCCTAGCGCGCCTTGCGGAACGTCAGGTTGAAACGCCGTTCGCCGGTGGCCGCATGGCTGGCCGGTTTCAGCGGCAGCACGCCGTGGAAGTTGAGCCGGGTCGGGCCGCCCCAGACCACTACATCGCCATGGGTCAGCGCCACCTTGACGCTGGGGTCGGTGCGGCGCGCGCCGCCAAACTGGAAGGTGGCCGGAATCCCGAGCGAGACCGAGACGATGGGCTGGCTGGTGTCGCGCTCGTCGCGGTCCTGATGCAGCGACATCTTGGTGCCGGGCAGGTAGCAGTTGATCAGGCAGGCATCCGGCACGAAGTCGGCATAGCCGGCCGCTGCCGCCGCGCCTGCGGCCAGCGTCAGGAAGAGCGGCGGCAGCGCCGGCCATGGCTGGCCGCTGGCCGGATCGACGGCGTCGTAGCGGTAGCCGTGGCGGTCGCTGACCCAGCCGACGTCGCCGCAATTGCTCATCGTGACCGACATCTGGAAGCCATTCGGGGTCAGCATGTGGCGGAGCGGCGCCTGACCGGTGAGCTGGTGGATGGCCGTCAGCAGCGCGCTGGCATCGGCGGCCGCAAAGCGGCGCAGCACGACGGCGCCGGGCGCCAGCGTTTCGGTCCACGGCGCGTCGTCGGCATCGTCAAACAGGTTGTAGGTTGTCATGCAAAAAATTATACGCACAAGTGCTGGCAGACGCTGCCGAGGGTATCTCAGGGCGCTACCGTGGAAACACAGGAAAACCTTAAGTTCGGCTTAAGTATTCATAACTTCGTCTATTTAAACTCTATCGTCGCTTACATATGGACACACTTCTTACGCAATCAGGGCGGACGTTGGGGGTGGGCGGTGCTATCTTGGCTACATCGCAATTCAGAGAACTGCGATCCCAAGCAAGACCTCTAACAACACCTGCTGAAAGATCTCATCATGAAAAAAATTCTGTTCGCATTGATTGCCTCTGTTACCGCCCTGGGCGGCATGAGTACTGCCTCGGCAGCCGACAACGAGCCGGGCAGCGCCTACATCGGCGCTGGTCTGGTCGGCAGCCGTTATTCCTTCGATGTGCCGGGCGCGACCAGCTCCGATGACCATAGTGGCAACAAGGCCAGCGGCAAGCTGTTTGCCGGCTATAACCTCGACAAGACCTGGGCAGTGGAAGGCGGCTATACCGACTTCGGCAGCCAGAGCTACAACTATGCACTGGGGGGCACCGCTGGCCGTCTGGAGAGCGATTCCCATACTTGGTACGTGGCCGGCAAGGGTACCTTCCCGGTGAATGAGCAGTTTAATGTCTTCGGTAAACTGGGCGTGGCGCGCAACCACGGCAGCATCGATGCGACCGGCGCTGCGGCGACGGCTGGACTGGGCGGCAGCGGCAATAAGAATGCGCTGTATGCGTCGGTGGGCGGCGAATATTCGCTGAACAAGAATGTGGCCCTGACGCTGGAGTACGAACACTACGGCAAGAACGACATCGATCAGGGCCGCAAGACGGGCGCGATTACCGCTGGCGTGCGCTACAACTTCTAAACAAATCTTAGCCTGAAAAAAAAGCACGGTGACTGTTCACCGTGCTTTTTGTGTTTAGGCCGTCAGCGGTTTGTAACGGATCCGCTTCGGCTTGGCGCCTTCTTCACCCAGACGTTTCTTCTTGTCGGCTTCATATTCCTGATAGTTGCCGTCGAAGAAGGTGACCTGCGAATTGCCTTCGAAGGCCAGGATGTGGGTGGCGATACGGTCGAGGAACCAGCGATCATGCGAAATCACCATGACCGAGCCAGCGAATTCCAGCAGCGCATCTTCCAGCGCGCGCAGGGTTTCCACGTCCAGATCGTTTGACGGTTCATCCAGCAGCAACACGTTGCCGCCCTTCAGCAGCGTCTTGGCCAGATGCAGACGGCCACGCTCACCACCGGACAGGTTGCCGACCAGCTTCTGCTGATCGCCGCCCTTGAAGTTGAAGCGGCCCAGATAGGCGCGCGAAGGCATCTCGAAACGGCCGACGCTGAGGATGTCGGCACCGCCGGACACGTCATCGAACACGGTCTTGGCATCGGCCAGCGTATCGCGGCTCTGGTCTACCAGCGAGACGCGGGCGGTCTGGCCGATCACCACTTCGCCGCTGTCCGGCTGATCGATGCCAGCGATCATCTTGAACAGCGTCGATTTACCGGCGCCGTTGGGGCCGATGATACCGACGATCGCGCCCGGTGGCACCGTGAACGACAGGTTGTCGATCAGCAGGCGGTCGCCAAACGCTTTCGACACATTCTTGAATTCGATCACATCATTACCCAGGCGCTCGGCGACCGGGATGAAGATCTCCTGGGTCTCGTTGCGCTTCTGGTATTCGTGCTCGCTCATCTCGTTGAAACGGGCCAGACGGGCCTTGGACTTGGCCTGACGCGCCTTCGGATTCTGACGCGACCATTCCAGTTCCTTCTGCAACGCCTTCTGGCGTGCCGATTCGGTCGATTCTTCCTGCTTCAGGCGGGCCTGTTTCTGGTCCAGCCACGAGGAGTAATTGCCTTTCCATGGAATGCCGCTACCGCGGTCCAGTTCCAAAATCCATTCGGCGGCGTTGTCGAGGAAGTAGCGATCGTGGGTAATCGCCACCACGGTGCCCGGGAAGCGCAGCAGGAATTGCTCCAGCCAGTCGACCGATTCCGCATCCAGGTGATTGGTTGGTTCGTCGAGCAGCAGCATGTCGGGCTTGGACAGCAGCAGCTTGCACAGCGCCACGCGGCGTTTTTCACCGCCCGACAGCACGCCGATCTTGGCATCCCATGGTGGCAGGCGCAGCGCGTCGGCGGCCATTTCCAGTTGCAGATTCAGGTTGCCGCCGTCGGAGGCAGAGATGATGGCTTCCAGTCGTGCCTGCTCAGCGGCGAGCGCGTCAAAGTCAGCATCTTCGTCGGCATAGGCGGCGTACACGGCGTCCAGCTTGGCTTGTGCCTCGAATGCTTCGCCCAGCCCCGATTCAACTTCCTGACGGACGTTCTTTTCCGGATCCAGTTGTGGTTCCTGTGGCAGGTAGCCAATGTTCAGGCCCGGCATCGGGCGCGCTTCGCCCTGGATGTCGGTGTCGATGCCGGCCATAATTTTCAGCAAGGTCGACTTACCGGAGCCGTTCAGGCCCAGCACGCCGATCTTTGCGCCTGGGAAGAAGGACAGCGAAATATCTTTCAGGATCTGGCGCTTGGGCGGGACAATTTTGCCCACGCGGTTCATGGTATAGACGTAATTTGCCATTGAATTCTCGGTATTTAGGGTGAAAACTACAGAAATGCAGGGAAGGACGACAGGATACGATAAATCCCGCCAGCCCGACACTATCACCGCTTTATTTCGCGCGCTCCAGCTGGCGCGTGCTCCACAGTCCCTCTGCCACGTACAGCGCCAGTGCGCTCCAGATCACCACAAAGCCCAGCAAGCGCGGCGTTGAGAATACCTCATGAAAGACCCACACGCCGAGCAGCATCTGCATCGTCGGCGACAGGTATTGCAGCAGCCCCAGCACCGACATCGGGATGCGCCGCGCGCCGGCCGCAAACAGCAGCAGCGGGATGGCCGTGATCGGCCCGGCTGCCGCCAGCAGCCAGCGCGTGCTGTCGGCGCTGCTGTTCAGGAAGGTGTTTTGGCCATGCCAGCTGAGCCACACGACATAGGCCAGCGCCGCCGGGAACAGCAGCAGGGTTTCCAGCGACAAGCCCTCCAGCGCTGCCAGCGCCGCCGTCTTGCGCAGCAGGCCATAGGCGCCGAAGGTGCAGCCGAGGATCAGTGCGATCCATGGCAACTGGCCAGCCTGCCAGGTCAGCCAGGCCACACCGGCGGCGGCCAGCCCGATCGCCAGCCACTGGCCGCGGCGCAGCTTTTCCTTCAGCACCAGCAGACCGAGCAGCACATTCACCAGCGGATTGATGAAATAACCGAGACTGGCGTCGATCACATGACCATGGTTGACGGACCAGATGTAGACGAACCAGTTGCTAGAAAGCAGCACTGCGCTGGCCACAAAACTGAACAGGATGCGCGGCTGGCGCAGCACGGCAGGCAGCCATTTCCATTGCTGACGCGCGCTCAGCACCAGCACCAGGAACAGCAGCGACCACAGCATGCGATGGGCCAGGATTTCCAGCGCCGGAACTTCGCCCAGCGCATGGAAATACAGCGGAAACAGGCCCCAGCAGAAGAAGGCTAGGGCGGCGTACAAGATACCTGGGTTCATGGCGGGGAGGGGCAGGAAACAACGGAAAGGGGCGCCATTATCACCGATCTGGGCGAGCGCTGCCGATCGGTACTCGCTTCCCGACCGGGGCAGGCGTACACTTCGGGGATTGAATCGAAGCGAGTTCTCGCATGTCAAAATATTCTTGCAATTTGTTAAAAGCTATCCTATTGTGCAATGCACCAAAACAACAACAGGTGCAATCTTGACCGCGCAACACAAGAAAAGCAGTCTGGCCGGCTTGACGCTGGCTGCCGTCGGCATCGTCTACGTCGACATCGGTACCAGTCCCCTCTACACGCTCAAAACCATCTTCGACCCGGAACACGGTCTGGCGCTGAATACGCCTAACCTGCTGGGGGTGATTTCGCTGATTTTCTGGGGCCTGACGATGATCGTCTCGCTCAAGTATGTCTGTCTGGTGCTGCGTGCCGACAACCGCGGCGAGGGCGGCATCATGGCGCTGATGGCGCTGGTGCTCAACTCCGTGTCCAAATCAGCGCCGCGCTGGCATTACCCGCTGATGCTGCTGGGCGTGTTCGGCGCCACCATGTTCTATGGTGACAGCGTGGTCACGCCAGCGATTTCGGTGCTGAGCGCGATCGAAGGGCTGGAAGTGGCCGCACCGGGGCTGGAACAGTATGTGGTGCCGCTAACCATCATCGTGCTGGTCTCGCTGTACGCCGTGCAACGCCACGGTACGGCCGGTATCGGCCGCCTGTTTGGCCCGGTGATGGTGGTGTGGTTTGCCGCGCTGGCCGTGATGGGCATCATCAACATCGCCGCCGCGCCCCAAATTCTGGCTGCGCTGAATCCGCTGCATGCCTTCACCTTCATGCTGGAAAACCGCTTCACCGCCTTTGTCGCGCTGGGCGCCGTGGTGCTGGCCTTCACCGGCGCCGAAGCGCTGTATGCAGATATGGGCCACTTCGGCAAGAAACCAATCCGTGCTGCGTGGTTCCTGATTACCTTCCCGGCGCTGGCGCTGAACTATCTGGGCCAGGGCGGCTTATTGATTACCCATCCGGACGCGATTTCGAATCCCTTCTTCCAGCAACTGGGCGCCTGGAGCGTCTACCCGCTGGTGATCCTGTCTACCATGGCCACCGTGATCGCGTCGCAGGCGACGATTTCCGGCACCTTCTCGATGACCAAGCAAGCCATCGCACTCGGCCTGCTGCCACGGATGCGCGTGCTGCACACCTCGGAAAGCGAAATTGGCCAGATCTACATTCCGGCCGTGTGCTGGCTGCAACTGGCGGTGGTGCTGATCGCCGTGGTCGGTTTCGGTTCGTCCGACAAGCTGGCCGGCGCCTACGGCATTGCCGTGACGGCCACCATGCTGTCGACCACCTTCCTGACCTTCTTCGTGATCCGCTATCGCTGGAACTTCCCGCTGTGGGTGTGCCTGCTGGCGACCGGCTTCTTCATCGCGATGGACATCATGCTATTCGCGGCCTGCACGCTGAAATTGTTCCATGGCGGCTGGTTCCCGTTGCTGCTGGGCGCCGTACTGCTGACCATCATGCTGACCTGGAAGCGCGGCCGTGCACTGGTGTTCCAGAACCTGCAAAAGCATGCGATTCCGCTGGAAGACTTCCTCTCGTCGCTGTTCGTGGCACCGCCGACGCGCGTCTACGGCACCGCCATTTTCCTGCGTGGCGAGAGCGACGGCGTGCCGCATGCGCTGCTGCACAACCTGTCGCACAACAAGGTGCTGCATGAGCGCGTGGTGTTCTTCACTGTGCACATCCTCGAAGAGCCGTATGTGAGCGATGCCGAGCAAGTGGAAATTATCGACCTCGGTCATCAGTGCTACCAGCTGAACGTGCGTTATGGCTTCAAGGACGAGCCGGACATTCCGAAAGTGCTGGCGCTGTGCGACCGTCTCGGCCTGCCGTTCGAGATGATGGAGACCTCGTTCTTCATCGCGCGTCAGACCGTTATTTCGACCCCGGGCGCTGGCATGGCGCCCTGGCGTGAACACCTGTTCGTGGCAATGTCGCGCAACGCCCGTGGCGCCGCCGACTACTACCAGATTCCGACTAACCGGGTGATTGAACTGGGCACCCAGGTCGAAATTTGACAGATAAATAATGTAACTGAATGTAGAGCCCGGAGCGCAAGGGGCGCGGTCTGCTAAACTTCTGCTCCGGTCGCCGCGCACCTGCCGCGGCGCGCGCGTAATTCGACCCCCATCTCAAAGGTAACCATGAAATCGACGTTTCAATTTTTCGCAGCCGTCGCCTGCGCGCTGGCCCTGACGGCCTGCGGTGGCGGCAGTTCCAAGTCGGCTGACACCACCCCAGCCGTGGTCCAGCCCGCCTTCAAGTCCACCGATACCGTGCTTGGCACTGGCACGCTGGCCGCCAGCAGCGACCTGGTGGTGATTAATTACGTCGCTTACCTGTATGACGCCACCAAGGCCGACCTGAAAGGCGCCAAGTTCGACAGCTCGATCGACCGCAACGTACCGTACACCTTCACGCTCGGCGTGGGCGCGGTCGGCACGGCCTGGGTACCGGGTTGGGATCAGGGCATACTGGGCATGAAAGTCGGCGGCAAGCGCACGCTGGTGCTGCCGGCTTCGCTCGGCTATGGCGCCTACACCCGCGCCGCGCTGGCGGCCGTGGGCAGCAACACCTATGCGGCGATCCCGGCCAACGCACCGCTGGTGTATGACATCGAACTGATCAGCGTGACGACGGCCACCCTGCCCATCGTGGTGGCACCACCGACCACGCTGGTGATCCAGGATACGACGGTCGGTACCGGCACTGAAGCGACCGCCGGCAAGACGCTGACCGTCAAATATACGGGTTATCTGTATAACGGTGCGCTGAGCGACTTCCGTGGCGGTGTGTTCGACAGCTCGGTGGTCAAGGGCACCACGTTTGACTTCGTGCTGGGCGCTGGCAAAGTCATTACCGGTTGGGACCAGGGCCTGGTCGGCATGAAAGTGGGCGGCAAGCGCACGCTGACGATTCCGGCCTCGCTGGCTTACGGCAGCCAGGCGACGACGGCGCAGGCGGCCTATAACGGGTATGTGTTCGTTGGCATTCCAGCCAACTCGACGCTGATCTTTGACGTCGAACTGACCGCCGTGAAATAAAGCGCGAACCTGCAACACCCGCCAAGGCGACCGTGAGGTCGCCTTTTTTTATGTATGGGCGCCGGCCGGGCGCAGCATGTCGATGTGCAGGATGCCGTCTTCGTCGTAGGGGGCGGTGACGGTCTGGAAGCCGAAGCTCTGATAGAACGCTTCCAGCCGCTGCTGGGCACCGATGCGGATCGCGTGGCCCGGATGCAGCGCTTCGGCATGGCGGATGCCGTGCGCCACCAGTTCACGCCCCAGGCCGCTACCGCGCGCGGCGTCGGTGGTCAGGATACGGCCCAGCGACATTTCTGCGTACTTCAGTCCCGGCGGCAGGCAGCGCAGGTAGGCCACCAGCTGGCGCTGGCCATTGCTGTCGCGCCAGCCCAGCAGGTGCTGGCAGGCCGGATCGTAGCCGTCAAGGTCGGGATACAAGCAGGTTTGTTCGAGGATGAACACTTGCTGGCGCTGGCGCAGGGCCTCATACCAGTCGCTGCGGGGGATGTCGTCAAAGGCCAGCCATTGCCAGGTAATCATGGAAATCTCGTTCAGGATAGGGAACGCTGATTGTAAGGCATCAACGACAGCGCGCCCGGCGTCCTGCGAGGGAGGCCGGGCGCGCCGGGGACTGATGCTAGTGCGCTGGCTTAGACGATGGTCAGCGTGACGTCGATGTTGCCGCGGGTGGCGTTAGAGTACGGGCACACGATGTGGGCAGCGGCGACCAGTTTTTCGGCGGTATCGCGGTCCAGGCCTGGCAGCGAGATTTTCAGTTCGACTTCGATGCCGAAGCCGGTCGGGATGGCGCCGATGCCGACAGTAGCATCGATCGAAGCGTCGGCCGGAACGGCGATCTTGTCACGGCCGCCGACGAATTTCAGGGCACCGATGAAGCAGGCCGAGTAGCCAGCAGCGAACAGTTGCTCAGGATTGGTGCCCACGGCACCAGCACCGCCCAGTTCTTTTGGGGTGGTCAGTTTGACATCCAGTACGCCATCCGACGAGACCGAACGGCCTTCACGGCCACCGGTGGATTTGGCGTTTGCGCGGTACAGTACATTTTCGATCGACATGATGATTTCCTTTTCAGTGAGTGGGACTACACAGTGTCGGCGGTGGTGAATGCCGCGTCCATGACCACACTATAGATCGTGCGCTATTCAATAGCAAGCGATTTTTAAACTTTTTTTCGCGGGGTGTTGTAGGACAAAGATGACAAACCGCAATGTTCCTAGCCTACATAGGGAGCATGACCGCTCCTATACCGGCAAACCGGTCCGGGCGATACAGTGAGCTCCATCTTGATCCACTTGACGAAGGCCGCCATGTTTACCGCTACCGCAACTGCCGCCCCGACCCCGCGCGCAGCCCGGGCGATACCGCTCGGTGCCGTGCCGCCGTCCACCAGCCTGATGGGCGCACAGCAAAACACGCTGCTGCGCGCGCTGCCGGTGGAAGAACTGACCGCCCTGATGCCGCATCTGGAGCTGTTGCCGCTGCCCATGGGCAAGCTCCTGTTCGATTTCGGCGATGCCATTGACTATACCTGGTTTCCTACCAATGCCATTATTTCGCTGCAATATGTGATGGAAGATGGCGCCACCACCGAGGTCGGCGTGATCGGCCGCGAAGGCGTGGTGGGCGCCGCCCTGTTCCCGTCGGAGCGCGCCAATTGCAGCGCCGTGGTGCAGGCGGCCGGCTATGGCTACCGCCTGAAAGCCGCGTGCCTGCGGGACGCGTTTTATGAAGGCGGTGCGCTGGCGTTGCAATTGATGCGCCATACCAGCGCGCTATTTGCGCAACTGGCGCAGACCGTGGCGGGCAGCCGCCACACGAATATCGAGCAAAAGCTGTGCCGCTGGCTGCTGGACCGGCTCGACCGGTCGAGCGGCATGGAACTGCGGGTGACGCAGGAGCTGATTGCCAATATGCTGGGGGTGCGGCGTGAAAGCATTACGGCGGCCGCGGGCAAGCTGCAGGACGAGGGCTTGATCAGTTGCCGGCGCGGCAAGGTGATCGTGCTGGAGCCGGCCGGACTGGCGCAGCGCGCCGGGGCCTGCTATCTGGCAGCGCGCGCACTGGCCAGCCACGCCGCCTAAGCCGTCATTGCCGCAGCGCACGCTGCGTGCAGGGCGGCCCGCGTATGGCGGCATGGCGGCGTGGCGCTCCAGCGGCGCCAGCACGGCGGGCCGCTTCAGTGCAGCACGCGGCGTCGGGCGCTGCGTTCGGCCAGATCGAGCTGGCTTTCCACCAGCCGGTGCCAGGCTTCTGCCCAGCGCGCTGCGGCCACCGATTCTTCTACCGTACGGGCACGTATTGCGCGCTGCACGGCAAGTTTTTGCCGGCGCAGCGCATAAGTGGCTAAAGTCAGTTGGCTCATCAGGTACTCGCAGGGGCGGCGGGGTGGACAGGGCAATGGAGCGATTTTGCCGAAGGCCGGCGCCGCACAACGTGCGATAGCGCACCCTGCAGCAAATGGTCCCGATTATTTGGTCAACCGTTGCCAGGCCGTCACAGTGCCAGATTGGTGCCGGGCGCCGTGCGCGACATGGTCAGCGTGAAGCTGCTGCCGTGGCCCGGTTGCGACTGCGCCACCAGGTCACCCGCCAGCACGCCGTTGGCGATGCGCTTGCAGACCGGCAGGCCGAGTCCCGAACCACCCCGGCCCAGTTTGGTGGTGAAGAAGGGATCAAAGATGCGCAGCAGCATGGCCGCATCCATGCCGATGCCGTCATCGCTGACGGACAGCGCCAGCTGCTCGTCATCCCGCACACAACTGAGCTGGATACTGCCGCCGGCACGGCCGTCAAACGCATGGCGCAGCGCGTTTTGCAGCAAATGCGTGACCACCTGGCCCAGCGGGCCGGGGAAGCTGTCGCAGGCGATCCCGGGCGCGATCTGGTTGTGGATCACCACCGCCTTGCGACCGGCCTCGGCCAGCAGGCCCGGCACCTGGGCCGCCACCAGTTCGTGCAGGTCGAAGCGGTGGCGGTGGTCCGAAGTCTGGTCTACCGCCACCTGCTTGAAGTTGTCGATCAGGTCGGCGGCGCGGCGCGCCGAGCGTTCCACCAGCTCCAGCATTTCCTGATCGCGTGCGAAGCGTTGCTGGAGTGCGCTACGCGTGATGGCGCCTTGCGTCAGCTGCTGCAGGAAGCCGGCGTGCTCGTCCCGCAGTGCGCTGCTGATGGTCAGCAGGTTGCCCAATGGGGTATTCAGCTCGTGCGAAATGCCGGCCACCAGCGCGCCCAGCGACGCCAGCTTTTCCGCCTGCACCAGCTCGTTCTGGGTTCGCTGCAGCTGTTCCACCGTGCGCGACAGCTCGGCGGTACGCGCACTGACCAGTTGTTCCAGCTGGTCGCGGTGGCGCCGCAGCTCATCGGCGTTCTGCTGGAAGGCGGTGACATCGCGGGCGATCCCCATCACGCCCATGACCTCGCCATGCTGGTCGATGAACGGGGCCAGGATGACTTCGGCGTATTCACGGTGGCCGTCGGCGACGAACTCTAGCCACTGGTGGAAAATCTGCGGTTGCAGCGTCTGCAGCGCACGCGCACCATGCAGGTGGAAGCTGGCCTGCAGCGCTGGCGGCAGCAGGGCCGCCGCGCTGCAACCTTTCAGGCCGGCTTCCGGCGCACCCAGGAAACGCTCGAATTTCTGGTTGCAATTGATGTACACGCCGTCCCGGTCTTGCAGCCAGACCAGGTCGGGCAAGGTTTCGATCAGGGTTTTCAGGCGGGCCCGCTTGTTCTGTTCCGACTCTTCCAGGCGGTGCTGGACGCTGACGTCGCGGCAATTCAGCAGCACGTGCGCATTGCCCTGCACTGGAATCGCGGTCAGCACATAGCGCCTGTCGTCGAGGCCATCTTCCCAGCGCAGCGCCCGTTGCTGCTGCAGTGCACTGGCGATCTGCTGCTGGCGGCTGGCGCGCAGTGTGGCCGGCAAGCTGGCGCCGTACAGCTGGCCGACCAGCGTGCCCGCCGGTACACCGAGCTGGGCCGCCGCCAGGGGATTCGCCACCGCCACCCGGCCGTCGGCATGCAACAGCAGGATGGCGTCCGGTGACGCCGCCAGAATGCCGTCCCAGATCGCGGCAGCCGGTGGCAGCTCAGCCATGTTGGCCATCCGCGCCGCGCCGCGCGTAGTCCTGCGAACTGTCGACCAGTTGTTGCAGCTTGCGGTGGGCGGCACCCTCGTCGAGCAGCGCCGACGCCAGCGCGATGCCATCGGCAAAGCTGCTGGCGCGGCCGCCGACGATCAGGGCGCCGGCCGTGTTCAGGACGATGGCGTCGCGCACGGCGCCATGTTGCTGGCCGGCGAACACGGCGCGCAGCTGCGCGGCATTCTCGGCCGGGGTGCGCGAGCGGATCGCCTCCAGTGTGCAGCGCGCCAGCCCCACGTCTTCCGGCACCAGATCGTAGCTGCGCCACTGGCCGTGCTCCAGCTGGTGGATGCGGGTACTGCCGAGCAGCGAAATCTCGTCGACCCCATCGAGTCCATGCACGATCATGGCGCGCTCGTAGTCCAGCTGGGCGACGGCCTCCGCGCACAGGGTTTGCAGCTCGGGACGATACACGCCGAGCAGATGGCAGCGCGCGCTGGCCGGATTGATCAAGGGGCCGATCAGGGTGTAGAAAATGGTCTTGAAGCCGAGCGCCAGTTCCACCGGCAGCAGGCGCCGCATCAGCGGATGGAACGCGGGCGCATGCAGGAAGGCGATGCCGATCTCCTCGATCATGCGGGCGCAGGCGAGGGGCGGCACGGCCAGGCTGACGCCCAGCGCTTCCAGCACATCGGCGCTGCCGGACAGGCTGGACAGCGAGCGGCTACCGTGTTTGGCCACCGGAATACCGGCGGCAGCGCACAGGATGGCGCTGGCGGTCGAGATATTCACCGTGCTGAGGCCGCCGCCGGTGCCGCAGGTATCGAGTATGGCGGCGTTGACGCGTGGCTGCACCGGCGTGCAACGCGCCCGCAAATAGCGGCTGATGGCGACGGTTTCACCGACGCTGGCGCCCTTGATGCGCAAGCCGGTCAGGAAGGCGGCGATCTGGGCCTCACCCACGCTGTCCTGCTCGACGGCGGCGAGGAAGGTGGCAATGGCGTCGGGCGACAGCTCCGCACCGGCCGCCAGCTGCCCCAGGATCTCGCGTATCATCGATGCACTCTCAATAGGATGTCGATATGTCCACATTCTGACACAGTTTTGCGGGGCCGCAACGCTGCTGACTGTACTGGGGCAGAATCGGCTAGACTGACAAGCCAGTACTCCCGTATCCATTGCGAATTCACGACAGTGTCCACCATGCCTGCAACGCCAGACCCAGCGCCGAGCGCGTATTACCAGATGAGCCCCGGACTGGTCGACAAGATCCTGCTGTGTGCCACCATGATCGCCGGCGCCAGCGGACTGGCCGAATACCAGGCGCATATTTTTCCGATTTCGATGCTGGTCGACTCGGCCTCGGCGGTCTTCCTCGGCGGCTTGTTACTGTGCCGACGGCACCTGAGTATCCAGCTCAAGCTGGTGCTGATGTTGCTGACCGGGATGGTGATCGCCCTGACGTCGATGGTGCAGAACCCGTATGCGCCGGATGGCTATATGGTGATGGGCGGCGTGCTGGCGGTGGCCTTCGCCCACTGGCCGCTGCGGCGCGCCATGCTGATCCCGCTGCTGGCGGTGCTGGGACTGGTGCTGATCACCGTGCTGATCCAGCTGCACTGGGTGGTGATTCCGCCCTTTACCGTGCAGGCCGAGAATGCCGCCAGCGCTTGGCTGATCCTGGCCATGTGCATGGCACTGATGAGCGTGGCCATCGGCGGCACCATCCATGAACTGAAGGCGCGCCTGCTGCGCCACATCGGTCTGTTGGAAGGGGCGAATGCCCGGCTCGAGCAGTATGCTTTCCACGATGAAGGTACCGGCCTGGGCAATGAGCGCTCTCTGGAAAAAAACATCGATGCGGACCTGGCCGCTGGCCGCAGCGGCTGCCTGCTGGTGCTGCAGTTAAGCGGCATGGAGCTGTTCCATGCGATCCACGGCGGCAAGGAGCGCGATGAGCAATTGCGCCGCATCGCGCAGGCGCTGACGGCGGGTATGCCGGCCGGCCACCTGCTGGCCAAGCTGGACGGGGCCCAGTTTGCGCTATGGGCGCGCGACGTGGCCGATAGCGAAGCGCTGTACCAGCGTGCCCGCCAGTGTGTGCTGGCCGATCCGGCGCTGGCCCGCTTCGGCATCGTGCCGGGTGCCGCCAGCGTCAGTGCGCCGCGCGATGGTGCCAGCTACCGCGAGCTGATGAAGAATATCCAGGTGGCGCTGAGCATGATGCCGGCCCAGGATTTTGCCGGCTGCCTGCCATTCTCGGCCGACATGGCGCGCCAGATGCAGGCTAGTCTGGTACTCAAGCAGCAGATTCGTCACGCGCTCGACCACAACGGCTTTTATCCGGTGTACCAGGCCAAGGTGCACAGCAGCAGCCATCGTAATGCCGGCTTTGAAGCGCTGGCGCGCATCAGCGGTGGCGCCGAGGTGCCCGGCCCCGGCGTGTTCATTCCGGTGCTACATGAAGAAGGCTGGATGGCGGAATTCGGCATGCTGATGCTGCGCCGTATCATCGACGACATCCCGGCGCTGGTGCAGGCCTTCGGCGCCGAGACCAAGGTGGCGGCGAATGTGTCGCCGCCGCTGTTCCTGTCGCCCGAGTTCGTCAGTGACCTGACCCAACTGGTGCAGCGTTCCGGCATCGACCCGACCCGCCTGATCATCGAAATCACCGAAGAAGTGTTTGCCATCGATGTCGAGCGCATCCGGCGCGTGTGCCGCGAATTGCAGCAGCTGGGGATTCAGATTTCGCTCGATGACTTCGGGTCCGGCTTTTCTTCGCTGAGTTTCTTGCGCTCGATGCACTTTGACGAAATCAAGATCGACCGCAGCTTCATCGCCAGCATCGAGCAGGATGAAAAAAGCTTTTTGCTGCTGACCAGCATCTGCAAGCTGGGCCAGGACTTGCAGTGCCGGGTGGTGGTCGAAGGGGTGGAAACGGCGGCCCAGCTGACCCGTGTCGAGCAGACCGCGTGCACCCAGATTCAGGGTTTCCTGTTCGCCCGGCCGCTACCGCTGGCGACCATCCTGGCGGCGCAGCAGGGCGTTACAGCGCCGTCTCAAAGCCTTCCAGTACATTTACCACATTGACGCCCAGTTCCTTGACCGCATAGCCGCCCTCGAACACGAACGCGGTCGGCAGGCCCAGATAGGCCAGCCGCTCGCCGACGCGCAGGTAATCGGCGCTGTGCAGCTGGAAGTGGCTGAGCGGATCGCCGCCAAAGGTGTCTACGCCCAGCGATACCACCAGCGCTTCCGGCGCGTAGCTGCCGAGGCGGATGCAGGCGGTTTCCAGCGCCGCAAACCAGGCCGTGCTGGTGGTGCCGGACGGCAGCGGCAAATTCATGTTGTAGCCGAGGCCAGCCCCGGCACCTTTTTCGTCGGCGTGGCCGAGGTAGAACGGGTATTCAAAGCGCGGATCGGCGTGCAGCGAGATGAACAGCACATCGTCGCGCTGGTAGAAGATGCTTTGGGTGCCGTTGCCGTGGTGGTAATCAAGGTCGAGGATGGCGACCCGGCGCGCACCGTCGTCCAGCAGGTGCTGGGCCGCCAGCGCGGCGTTGTTGAGGAAGCAGTAACCGCCGAAGAAGTCGGCGCCGGCATGGTGGCCCGGCGGCCGCGTCAGCACGAAGGCGCTGCGTTCGCCGAGCCGCAGCGCGTGGGCGGCGTTGACGGCGCAATCGGCGCCGGCCTTGGCGGCGGTCCAGGTACCGGCCGTCAGCGGCGTGCCGCTGTCCATCGAATACAGGCCCAGCTTGGCGCAGAAGTTGTCCGGTTCGATATCGTCGCGCAGCGTGCGCACCGGCCACACGGCGGGGAAGGCGTCCCTGGCCGCATTCGCCGGGTCCAGCGCCAGCCATTCATTCCAGGCCCCGCGCAGGAACTGCAGGTAGCGCGGCGTGTGCACCCGCTCCAGCGACATCAGCGGCACCCCATGCGGCGTGACGATCTTGCCCAGACCGCGCCGGCCCAGCTCGGCCAGCACGCTGTCGACCCGGGCCGGCTGTTCGAAGCAGGGCACCATCTCGCCGCGAAAGATTTCGAAGCGGCCCCGGTGCTGGCTGTGAAATTCGTTATAGAAAGTGAGCAAGGGGGCCTCGGGCAGGAGCGGTCAGAGCGTCAGTTTACTCGCAGTCGGTGTCAGAGTGGCACAAATTGCTGGCGCGGTAGGCCGCCACATAATCGTCGAAGTCGCCATGTGGCGCCGCTTCCATCGCCGCCTGCTCGTCCAGCGAGGCTTGCGCCAGCTGGTCGAAGCGGGCCGCCTGCTCCACGCTCGGCGGCTGGCTGCGGAAGTAGGCGGCGTGGCGCTGGCTCTGCGCCAGCCCGAAGGCGGCGAAGGAGTTGCCGTGCGCGCGCAGCGCCGCCAGCACCTGGGCCGATGGCGTCAGGTCTGGATCGGCCAGCTTGGCGGCTGCCTGCGCCAGTGCGTCGGCGTGGGCTTGGTCGCCGCGTTGCGCATCCAGCAGCGCCGCCACCGGGGCGATGCGCTGCAGCAGTTCTTCGCCCCACGCTTGCAGCGTCAGCTCGCGCGTGCCATCGTTCAGCAGCAGGCCGGGACGGCGGCCTTCCTTGACGGTGCGGGCGAAGTTGTCGGTGTAGCGCAAGCCTTCTTCGCTCGAGATCGGTGCGCTATCTTCCAGCGCGCAGAACAGCAGGAAGGCGTCCAGGAAGCGGCCGCTGGCGAGGCTGATGCCGACCGGCTCGAACGGATCGACATCCATGCAGCGCACTTCGATATATTGCACGCCGCGCGCGCACAGCGCCTGGATCGGCCGTTCGCCGGTGCGGATCACGCGCTTGGGACGGATGGTCGAGTAGTACTCGTTCTCGATCTGCAGCACGTTGGTGCTGAGCTGGGTCCATGCGCCGGCGGCGTTCTTGGTGCCCAGCTTGGCATACGGTTCATACGGCTGGTTGACGGCCTTGGTCAGCGCCGCGACATAGCTGTCGAGGCAGTTTTCGTGCGGGCTCAGGCCGGATTGGGCGTCGTTCTGGTAGCCCAGATCGCTCATCCGCAGGCTGGTCGCATACGGCAGGTACAGGGTGTCGTCCGACAGCTGTTCCAGCTTGTGCGGGCGGCCGCGCAGGAAGCTGCTGGCCAGCACCGGCGAGGCACCGAACAGATACATCAGCAGCCAGCTGTAGCGGCGGAAGTTGCGGATCGTGGCCAGATAGCGCTCTGACTGGTAAGCCTTGGCCGACTGGCGCTTGACGCCCGGCTCCGCTTCCGCGTTGGCCAGCACCTGCCACAGGTCCTCGTTCAGCGAGTAGTTGTAATGGATGCCGGCGATGCATTGCATGGCCTTGCCATAGCGCTGCGCCAGGCCGCGCCGGTACACATGCTTGAGCATGCCCAGATTGGAGCTGCCGTACCAGGCGATTTCGATCTCTTCTTCGCCCGGCAGCTGGCACGGCATGGACTGGCTCCACAGCAGCTCGTCGCCCAGCTTGCTGTAGGCGTAGCGGTGGATATCGTCCAGTTCCTGCAGCGTGACGGCGATGTCGGGTTCGGCCGGGGTGATGAATTCCAGCAGCGTTTCAGCGTAATCGGTGGTGATTTGCGGATGCGTCAGCGCGCTGCCCAGCGCGACCGGGTGCGGGGTCGCGGCCAGATGGCCGTTCGGTTCAACCCGCAGCGTTTCTCGCTCGATGCCGCGCAAGCCGCCCAGCACCGAGCGGTGTTCTGGCGTGGCCAGCAAGGCCAGACGGCGAGTCAGTAGATTGGACAATTTAGCCTTCCTTTCAGTGCAGCAAACAAATGAGGTGCGAGAGTAACCGAAAACGGCCAAGCGCGCCGGCGCCTCTGCAAAAAGCGTGAGCGCCGCCCGGCAGAGCACCCGCGTTGGCAGGAACCGGCTGGTAGTGTAGCAAAGAGTTGAAAAAGAGTTGGAAAGCGCGCTGAAATGGCGTCGAACAGTCGTCAACGGCCCGCCTTGTCGGGTTTCTGCCCGCTCAGGGCAGGCGGCCGCCCGTGACCCGTTCGATGCCGGCCAGATCGGTCCAGCTGTGCACGTCGCGGTAGCCGCCGGCCGTCAGCAGTGCGCGCACGGCGGCGGCCTGGTCGTAGCCGTGTTCCATCAGCAGCCAGCCTTGTGGCTGCAGGTAGCGCGGCGCGCCGGCGATGATCTGGCGCAGCGCCGACAGGCCGTCGGCATGGTCGGTCAGCGCGCCGACCGGCTCGAAGCGCAGGTCGCCTTCGGACAGATGGCGGTCGCCGCTGGCGATATACGGCGGGTTGGAGGCGATCAGGTCGAAGCGTTCCGACCCCAGCGCGCCATACCAGTCGCTCTGCATGAAGGTGACGTTGACGCCGTTGGCGCTGGCATTGCGGCGTGCCACGGCCAGCGCGTCGGCACTGACATCAAGCGCGCTGACGGCGGCATCGCCCCGGCTGTGGGCCAGCGCGATGGCAATCGCACCGCTGCCGGTGCCCATGTCGAGCGCGCGGCCGCCGGGCGGCAGACGCTCGATGCTCAGTTCCACCAGCAGTTCGGTATCGGGACGGGGGATCAGCACGGCGGCACTGACTTCCAGCGGCAGGCCGAAGAATTCGCGCTGGCCGACGAGGTAGGCAATCGGTTCACCGTCCAGCCGGCGCTGCACCAGCGTGCGCAACTGCTCGGCTTCGGTCGCGCTGAGGGCCCGTTCCGACTGGGTGATCAGGCTGACGCGGCTGAGCGCCAGCGCGTGGCACAGCAGGATGCGCAGGTCGAGCGGCTCCAGCAGCGTCTGGCGTTGCAGTGCGGCCAGCGTGCAGCCGGCGCGGATCTGGTCGGGCGTGCTCAGGATGGACATGGGCAGGCGCAGCGGCTCAGGCGCGGCGGCGCATCAGCAGCCACGCCAGTGCCAGCGTGAACAGGCCAAACCACAGGAACGACCATTGCGGGATCGACAGCCCGAACCATGGCGCCAGCGCGTCTTCGCACAGGCCGTCGGCCTGGAACAGGAACGGCAGGTAGGTGGCGGTGGGGATTTTGTTGAGCATGGTCTCCATCGGATCGATGCCGCACGACAGGCCGGGATGGGCCAGCACCCACAGGTGCTTGCCGGCGGTGCCGAGACCGCCCAGCGCCGCCAGCAGGCCGAGGCCGGCGCCCAGCTTCGGCTTGCTGCTGAAGGCGCCGATCAGGCAGAACAGGGCCAGCGCCAGGAACAGGTAGCGCTGGATCACGCACAGCGGGCAGGGCAGCATGTCCAGCCCGTGCTGCAGGTACAGGGCGACGCCGATCAGGCCGAGGCAGGCGAAGGCGATGGAGAGCAGCAGGGAACGCGTAGGCATCATGGTCAGATCGGTAGAGTCAAAGGGCGGCTTATTCTCGCATAAAGTCTGCGAGCCAAGCTTAGCCGGTGATTAATCGCCCAGCGCCGCCAGCAGCTCGGCCTGGTGTTCGGCGGCCAGCGCGTTGGTCAGCTCGGTCAGCTCGCCATCCATGATGAAATCGAGCTTGTACAGCGTCAGGTTGATGCGGTGATCGGTCATCCGGCCCTGCGGGAAGTTGTAGGTGCGGATGCGCTCGCTGCGGTCGCCCGAGCCGATCAGGCTCTTGCGCGTGGCCGCTTCCTTCGACTGCTGCTCGCGCAGCTGCACATCCTTGATGCGCGCCGCCAGCACTTTCATGGCCTGCGCCTTGTTCTTGTGCTGCGAACGGTCATCCTGGCATTCGACCACGATGCCGGTTGGCAAGTGGGTCAGGCGCACGGCCGAATCGGTCTTGTTGATGTGCTGACCACCGGCGCCAGAGGCGCGGAAGGTGTCGATGCGCAGGTCGGCCGGATTGATGTTGACATCTTCCACCTCGTCCGCTTCCGGCATCACCGCCACCGTGCAGGCCGAGGTATGGATGCGGCCCTGGGTTTCGGTGGCAGGCACCCGCTGCACCCGGTGCCCGCCCGATTCAAACTTCAGCTTGGAATACACGCTGTTGCCGACCAGACGCACGATCACCTCGCGGTAGCCGCCCAGATCGGACGGCGATTCCGACACCACTTCCACCTGCCAGCGATTGCGTTCGGCGAAGCGGGTGTACATGCGCAGCAGGTCGCCGGCGAACAGGGCCGATTCGTCACCGCCGGTGCCGGCGCGGATTTCGAGGAAGATGTTGCGCTCGTCATTGGCATCCTTGGGCAGCAGCATCTTCTGCAGTTCCAGTTCCAGCGTCGCCATGCGGGCCTTGGCCGCTTCCACTTCTTCCTGCGCGAAATCCTTCATTTCCGGATCGGACAGCATGTCCTGCGCCGCCACGATGTCGCCGGCAGCGGTCTGATAATCATGGTACAGCGCCACCAGCGGGCCCAGTTCGGCGTGCTCGCGCGTCATTTTGCGGTAGCTGTCCATATTGCTGGTCGCGCCCTCGGACATCAGCAGTTCATCCAGTTCGACCAAACGGTTGGCGAGTTGGTCCAGCTTGGCCAGCATTGATGGTTTCATAGCGTATTCGGTAAAAGTGATCGGGGCGGGCGCCGCCACAGGGGGACGGCAGCACCGCATGGGCGGCGCGCGGGCACGACGGCGGCGCTAACGGCGGCCGCGGAACAGCTGTGGCAGCAGCGTGGCCAGATGGGCCCGTTCATCGCCCTGGGCCCGGTGCAGCGCCTGCTGCGGGCCATGCATGAATTTGGCGGTCAGGCCCTTGGACAGTGCTTCCAGCACGGCGTCGATATCGTCGCCCTTGGCCAGCATTTTGCGGGCCCGCTCCAGTTCGATCTGGCGCAGGGCTTCGCCGTTTTCGTGCAGGCTCTGGATCACCGGCACCACGGCACGGTCGTCGACCCAGTGCATGAAGGATTGGACCCGGGTTTCGATGATCGCTTCGGCCTGCGCCACGGCGGCCTGACGGTTTTCGATGCCGGTCTGGACCACTTTGCCGAGGTCGTCGACGGTGTACATGAATACGTCGCTGAGGCGCGCCACTTCCGGCTCGATATCGCGCGGCACGGCCAGGTCGACCATGAACATCGGCTTGTGGCGACGGGCCTTGATGGCGCGTTCCACCAGCCCCAGACCGATCAGCGGCAAGGTTGAGGCGGTGCAGGAGATGACGATGTCGAACTGCTGCAGTTGATCAGCCAGTTCGGCCAGCCGGATCGCCTTGCCGTTGAAACGGTGTGCCAGCACTTCGCCGCGCTCCATGGTGCGGTTGGCGATGGTGATGCTTTTCGGATTCTGCGCCGCGAAGTGGGTGGCGCATAGTTCGATCATCTCGCCGGCGCCGATGAACAGCACGTTCTGCTCGGTGATTTTGTCGAAGATGCGCTGCGACAGCCGCACTGCAGCGGCCGCCATCGACACGCTGTGGGCGCCGATTTCGGTGGTGCTGCGCACTTCCTTGGCCACCGAGAAGCTGCGCTGGAACAGCTGGTGCAGATAGGTGCCGAGGCCGCCCGCCTGATCGGCGGTGCGGATCGCGTCCTTGATCTGGCCCAGGATCTGGGTTTCGCCGAGCACCATCGAATCGAGCCCGGAGGCGACCCGGAAGGTGTGGCGCACTGCTTCGTGCTGCGGCAGCATGTACAGGTGCGGGCGCAGCTCGGCGTAATTCAGGTGGTGGAAATCGGCCAGGAAGTGGCCGCCGGCGTCGAGCGGGTTGGCGACCGAACTGGCGGCGTACAACTCGGTGCGGTTGCAGGTCGACAGAATCGCCGCTTCATCACTGCCGTTGGGACCGATGCGCTCGAACCAGCCACGCGCTGCCATCACCGCCTGACCCAGTTGCTCAGGGGCGAACGCCAGCTGTTCGCGCAGCGAGACAGGGGCGGTGGTGTGGTTCAGGCCGACGGCAAGCAGTTGCATTTCGGAGTGGAGGCGGTGATGGTAGCCGTCATTATAGCGCGTTGTGCCCGGCTACTGCCCCGCATCTGCCTAAACCTTTAGCAGTACGGCGTGATATGGGCTATAACGTCAGGCCCCGAGTTTTTCCAGCCGGTAGCCATAGCTGTAGACCGGCACCAGCCGGTAACCGTTTTCCGGCTTCAGCTGCAATTTGTTGCGCACCCGTGAAACGTGGGTGTCCATGGTGCGCGAGGGTACGGCGGTTTCACGTATCCAGACCGCCTCATGGATATAGGCGCGCGACAGCGGACGCCCGATGTTGCGGAAAAATAACAGTGCGAGGTAAAACTCCTTGTGCGTGACGTCCAGCACCACGCCATCCATCAGCAGGCGGCCGGGCCGGGTCTCGAACACATATTGCCCGAATTGCAATTGTTCAGCGCCATTCTGGGCCGGGTAGGCGCGTCGCAGCAGCGCCTGTACCCGGGCCACCATTTCACTGCGGCGCAGAGGCTTGATCATGTAATCGTCGGCGCCGGCGGCCAGCCCTGCCACGATGTCATCTTCGCCCGAGCTGGTGGTCAGGAACAGCACCGGCGCCATCTCCGGCAGCCGTTCACGGGCGCGCCGCAGCACTTCGGCGGCGCCCAGATCGACCACCTGCCAGTCCAGCACCAGCATGTCGTAACTGTCCTTGCGTAGCTGGCCCAGCAAGTCTTTGCTGGTCGGGAAACTGTGGCAGGCGTGGCCGGCCGAACTCAACACCTGGCAGATGAGCTCAGCCTGGCTGCGGTCATTATCGAGTACGGCGATTCTCATGGTAGGGACACAAGTGGTGGTGTCAGGCAGCCGTGACGGGCTACTCACTGGCAAATGTTAAGGAATAGTCACTTAAAATATAACAGAGATTTACAATGGTCATTAGTAAAAATACTAAATATTTTTCTCAGGATACACTTGTTGTATTGGACAGCACCCCGATTTGTATGGCGCGGATACAACTCGTCGGGTCAAGGTACACTGCTCGCTGGGCGAATTCAATCCGCCAGTTGAAGGGTCGTGCAGAATTTTTTCGACGCGCAGAGGGAACCATGGGCAGCAAAAAAGACACAGACTGGACGCTGGTGGCGGCGACGTCGGCCGATATTGCAGCGGTGCGCGAGCGCTGCCGGGGTCTGGTGCGGCGGCGCGCGCTGTGGTCGGCCGGAGCTTCGGCGGTACCAATCCCGGGGCTGGATCTGGTGACGGACGTGCGCCTGTTTGCGTTGCTGATTGATGATATCAACCAGGAATTTGGCCTGAGCCCGGCGCAAATCGAGCGGCTGTCGCCGAAATTCAAGCTGATTGCCTACGAGGCAGCGGTGGGGGCCGGTGGCATGTTGGTGGGCAAGGTCGTGACCCGCGAGGTGCTGGCCCAGCTATTCAAGCGCACTGGTATGAAAGCGCTGGCGCGCCAGAGTGGCAAGCTGGTACCGATTGCCGGCCAGCTGGCCGCGGCGGCGATTGGCTACGCCGTGTTCCGCCAGATCGGCTACCAGCACGTCGACGCCTGCGCCGCCGTCGCCAGCGAATTGCTCAGCCAGCGCGAATAATCGACGACCAGAACATCGGGGTCTGGCCCTAATGCCGCTAAGTTAAGGTGCCGTAGCGCGCGCTTGCACCCCAGAACGAGACCCGGGGTCAGACCCGGCGGGTCTGAC